>JABEUP010000072.1 GCA_013044365.1 Acidimicrobiaceae bacterium | reverse complement strand
TATAACTACCTTTCCAAAGCAGCGCCTGATGGTTTGACCATCGGCACCGCAGACATACAGGCACTTTTGGCAAATATGTGGGAGAAGGTTCCAAATGAGACGCCAAATATTCAGGACTTGAGTTACCTGGGATTTGTAGGCGGCGGCGTCGCTGGTGGTGCCAAAGTGCTGTTTAGCGTAAATACAACTGCGGCTCCTTTGACTAGTATTTACACATTGGTTGCTGATCATACAACGCCAGTCAAATATCTGGGCTCCGTCGGAGACGTGTCAGTGCCAATGTTGTTCAAGATTTACAACGTGCCTTACGTCGCCTTAACGACCTATTCCAATTCACTCGCTGAGCTGCAGGGGATTATCCGTGGTGACGGCCAATTGTCATCGAAGACATGGGGTGGCTCGTGGGCTTCATTTGTGACTTCAGGCAAGGGCAAAGTAATGCTTGAATTTTCCATGAGACCGACATGGGGGATTGACCCAAGTGTGCCTACTCTTGCAACTTTGATTGCCAAGGATCCACCTGCGACGGCATCGGAAAAGGCGGCTCTTGAGGCCAATGCAAGCGCGTTAGACGCCGGGATGGGTTTAATTGGCCCTGCTGGAATATCAGCCAGCAAGCTGGCGATACTTCAAGCTGCAGTTAAATGGACTGTTGCACAGCCTGGATTTATAGCTCAGGCGAAAAAGAGCCAGATTGCGACGGCGTATGAAAGTCCTCAACAGGAGATTGCCACCATCAAGGCTGGGATAAATCCAACAACTGTGGCTACCATTAGAAAGTACGTTGCGACCAGTACCGGAGTAGCTTCATGACCTTGGGTTACCTTAGTGAACTAGAGGTTGGGGACATCTAAAGGTGAGTTATTTTCAGTCCCTTTTGAGCGGTATCGGTAATTTTGGAAGCCTATCGGCGATAGTTGTCATGATCGGGGGAACTCTGTTAGGGGTTTTCGTCGGTGTGGTGCCGGGACTTGGAGGAATTGTCCTCCTGGTGGTTTTGCTTCCATTTCTTTACAACATGAGTCCAGTGATAGGGTTGGCGCTCCTACTTGCCTCTCACTCCGCGATATATTATGCGGGGTCGACGACTGCCATATTGATCAATACTCCGGGAGCTCCAGAATCTGCAGCCACCTGTATTGATGGGTATGCCATGACTCAAAACGGGCAAGTAGGTCGTGCTCTTGGAATATCCGCGGCCGCTACTAGCTACGGTGTTTTAATAGGATCACTTGCTATTCTGGTGGCCATTCCCGTGATGGTTCCATTTATCAACATCGTCCATCCACCGGAGTACTTCTTTTTGACAATATTAGCCGTTGTCCTTATTGGCCAGTTACAGTCAGGATCTCCAACCAAGGGAATAATCTCCGGTCTGTTTGGCTTTTTGCTTTCGTTTGTAGGTGCAGCTGCAAGTACCGGAACGCTGAGATTTACCTTTGGCTCACTGGGCCTTTACGATGGGCTGAACATCGTTGCTGTTGCCATCGGGCTTTTTGCGATCAGCCAGATGTTCATCCTCTTTGCCTCTAACCGAAGCGTTGCCGGTGGAGACCATGTGCGTCTAAATCGCAGAGAAGTCTGGGGAAGCGTTGGCGGGGGTGTACGTGAGCTGTTGCAGCACAAATGGCTTGCGACTAAGTCTGCTGCCATCGGAGTAATGTGCGGTGTCATTCCCGGGATAGGCTCGACCGCAGCAAACTTTTTGTCGTATGGTTATGCGATGAGATCGTCCAAAAACCCTGGACGTTATGGTACCGGAATTCCAGAGGGAATCATTGCTCCGGAAGCCTCATCTATTTCCAAAGAGGCAGGATCATTGATTCCGACCGTTGCTCTTGGAATTCCAAATGGCCCAGCCATGGCTATTGTGCTTGCTGCGTTTTCCATTCTTGGCCTGCAACCGGGGTCATCAATGCTCAAACATCACCTGCCGCTTGTTTTTTGGATGGTTGCGGTGCTTGCGGTGTCGGGTATCCTTGCAAGCATCCTGGGTTTAGGCCTGGCACCGATTTTGGCGAAGATCACCGTGATACCGGGAAGGGTACTTGTTCCCTTTGTCCTCGTTCTAGCTACCATAGGCACATTCGCCTCAACTACCGATCTGCTCCAAGTGGTGGTAATGATGGTTATGGGTGGCATCGGCCTGGTGATGCGCAGGAATAATTACTCATTACCTGCCGTGATCGTAGGGGTCGTCCTGGGAGCTACCGCCGAAGACAACCTCATACTCACCCTCAAGATCTTCTCATGGCGTTTTATAGAGCGCCCAATTACAGACCTGATTATTTTGGCTATTATTGCGGTCATTGTATTTGGAGTTCGAAAATCACGACAGCAAAAGGCATTGGGGGTGGGTCTACCTGGAACTCCAGTTGCCCAAAATATTGCGGAAGATCCCGGGCCGGTTTCTATGGGGGAGCTCATCTTTGACTTTGCTTGGGTTATTGGGTCAGCTGTTTATGTAATTATCGGCTCTAGATATCCAGCTCCAGCCAGTACCGGACCAGTTTGGTTGGGTGGTGCGATGTTCATTGTCGGGATGATACAACTCATCGGCGCTTTTGTGCCAAAGCTACGCCGAGTTACTCACGGTACCCGCCCGGACTTTTTGAACATGCCTCCGTCGTCTGTCAATACGGAGCCGATGTCAGCATCTGGCGGGGACGGTGCCGCTTCGAACGGCTCCAGCATTATGACTGCTGCGATGGCTGTTGAAAAAGTTGAGGAGGACCTAGAGACAACGTTAATGGAGCCGGTTGCGAGTAAGGTCGGAGAGGCTAAACGCCAGGGGGTGGCGGTACTTTTGGCCGTTATACTTTTGGCCGCGATATATCTTGTTGGTTACGAAATAGCTACCCCGCTTTGGACTTTATGCTATTTCCTCGTTGTCCGTCGATGGAAGATTCCGCAGTCTGTGGCTGCTGCCGCAGCAGTGCTTCTAGTCTTTTATGCCATGTCGGTTCTTTTGACAAGCGTGATTTTCCCAACTGGAGTGCTCTAGGTATCAAGTATTTGAGGATGTGTAAAGATGCCGAAGAGGGGGTATCCAGTAGCGATTCTGCAACTTGGATGTCCCCTCTTCAGTTTGTTTGAGATTTGGCGGTGATTTTGAGCTGCTCTTAGTGTTCGCGGCTTCAGGATTGTCCAATTTGGGAGAGTTGAGCCCAGTGTGGCATCTTATTGAGAAGGTTATCTAACGTGTTCTCATCGGGAGTTCCATTTGGACCTGCGGGAGTTTGAATTCTGTGATTTCTCGAGTTCAGTTAAAGGGCCCCTTTTTGCCGGCATTGCCGGACATGGTTAAGGTTGGTACTGTGCTCGATCACGAGGAGTCAAGAGCTGATAATTACCGTTGGTTGGTAATTCATGATCTATTATCGAACTAGGAGATTTGCTCGCGAGTTCAAGGACTTTAATGGCATTAAATTTGGAATTGGTGGGAACGAATCTTGGGCCCTTCCGTCACAGCTGGGATTCGAAGGACACGATACTTTATGCGCTTAGCGTGGGTGCAGGCCAGTCTGATTTGGTATTTACCAGTGAGAATTCTTCTAGCGTCAGCCAAAAGGTCTTGCCCACTTTCGGGGTAGTCGGCGGCGGACCAGTGCTATTAGAAATTTGGGACCAAATGGGGTCGTTCGATCACTCGCAACTTTTGCACTTGGAGCAAAGTATTAACGTTTTGTCTGAG
>JABEUP010000071.1 GCA_013044365.1 Acidimicrobiaceae bacterium | reverse complement strand
GTTAGATGCTCCCAACCCCCTAAAAGGGTATCGATTTCTATGATTCCATCAACAATTTCTTTAGCCACAGACCAACCTTACTAAATAGAACTGCGGTTTGGAAACCGCTCAAGGCTTTTACCGCTAAGCCATTGCGACGAGTTCAAGGTAGTTGTCGTCATAATAGTCGACCAGCCCGTCAGGTAGAATGAGCACTTTGTCAGGACTTATCGCTTCAGCAAAGGCTTCATCGTGGGTTACCACCAGCATCGTCCCCGGCCATAGCGCAAGAGACTTGCCTACCGCTACCCTTGATTCCGGATCGAGATTATTCGTCGGCTCGTCTAACAGCAGCAAATTATGTCTGGCTGCAACAAGCAAAGAAAGTGAGAGCTTTGTCTTCTCCCCGCCGGACAGAGTCTCAGTAGGCTGAAATATTACATCTCCAGACAGCCCGAATGAGGCTAACAGACCCCGGCTCTCCGTGATTGTTCCACCAAGTGACCGGTTCATCTGATTGACAGGCGTGTCAAACGGATCGAGATTTTCATGCTCCTGGGCGTAATACCCGACACTCACGTCTTTACCGAACTTGACATGGCCTATATCCGGCCTCAGCTCACCGGTGACAAGCCGCAAAAGTGTGGTTTTACCTGCTCCGTTCAATCCTACGATTAATAGGCGCTCAGAACGCGAAACGTCGAATGAGACATCCTCGAACACGCTTCCCTGCCCAAATCCCTTGCAAAGCTGGGACACCGAGAGAACATCCTTGCCACAGGGGGGCGGCTCTATCATTTTTGCCCCGACTTTGATTCTGGAATGCTCGCTAACCTCGCCAACCTGGTCAAAAAGACGCCCTACCCGCTTGTCAATCGACTGGGCAACCTTCGCCCTCTTGGCGGTAGAGTGTCTCATTGAATCGGCCTGGCTGGTAAGGCGTTTAATTTCTCCTTGGAGCCGGGCGTTACGTTTCCGCGCGCTCAGCTCATCGCCTGCCCTTGCCTTTTTATACTGAGAAAAGGTTCCCTTGTACTCAATTAATTCGCCGTCGCTGTTACCTCGCTCGAGATGGAAGATCCTGGTTATGGCTTCGTCCAAAAGGTCAAGGTCGTGGCTTATAACCATCATCGCACCGCTATAGCCGCGCATAAAAGACAGCAGCCAATTCTTTGAATCAAGATCAAGGTGGTTGGTTGGCTCGTCGAGCAAAAGGACATCGCTGCCGGCAAAGAGAATCCTGGCCAGCTCGACGCGCCTCCGCTCGCCGCCTGACAGGTAGGATAGATTTAGCGGGAAACGGCTCTCGGTGATTCCAAGACCAACCAATATCTTCTTTGCCTCAGATTCAGCCTGGTAACCACCCTTGAGGGCGAAAATCTCTTCACGCCTGGCGAATCGCTTTATGTTGGCCTCACTGGGATCGAGTTCCATTGCCAATCGTGCCTTTTCCAAATCTCCTGCCAGCACGTCGAGCGACCGGCCGGAAATGACGCGGTCCAACACACTTTGGGAAGCTATGGACTCGTCCGCCTTCGGCTCCTGGTTCAGATATCCAATGTCCCCGATAATCGCTATGCGACCGGTAGTGGGCGGAACTTCGCCGGAAACCACCTTCAGCATCGACGTCTTGCCTGCACCATTTCGCCCGACGATACCCACTTTGTCACCAGGCGCAACTCTAAAACTGACCCCGTTCAGGATCAGCTTTCCTCCGACCTCTACGGAAAGGTTTTCAGCAGTAAGCATAACCAGTACAGCCTAAGCACTGATTTGAAATGCCAGGTCGGCCAGACAACCAATTGGATCCTGGAACCCCTCCAAGGCACCGCTTGAAAGCCTTAATGACATCTAAAGCCTGACGTTAAGCTCTCGTTTAAGGGCCCGCCAATTTGGCAGGGCAGAATTCATCTGACTCCTAAAACCTGGTCCGTGACTTGGCTCAAGCAGATGAGCGAGCTCGTGAACCACAACGTATTCAAGACACTCTTTCGATTTCTTGGCCAATTCAAGACTCAACCAGACCCTACGTGCTCTTACGTTGCAACTTCCCCATCGGGTCGACATCTTCCTGATTCTCAATTCGGGAACCTCGACACCCAATTTGCCGGCCCAAAGTTGAATCAGAGGAGCAGCCTGTCGTCGCAATTGCTCACGGTACCACTGTTGCAGCAATATTTGTCTCTGCTGGATAGTTGAATGGCCTTTAGTACTGAGTTTTATCGTCCCAGGATCCACAAAATCGACCTTTGGCTTTGATGTAGTTTCATCGACCCTTAGGACGCAGGGGTTGCCCAAAAACCAGTGGGTCTCCAAATCGTCATATCGGAGACTGACCGGACCTGTACCCAGTCTGAGCTGCTGGGACCGAATCCACTCAAAACGCTTTTCAATTACCTTCAACACCGAATCAATTGGAAAATGATCAGGAGCTGAGATGCGTACCCGTCCATCGGGAGGATATACCCTGAGGTGAAGATTCTTGATATCCTTGCGCAGAACCTCTACGCGGATTCCTTTCACCCATAGCTCGAATGGTGCGGTGGAATTTTCATTTGCAGCTTTAGTTGACCGGAGATGCTTTCCAAAATCCCGACCGGCGAAGTGGTGCCTCACGAAACTCTCCTACGACAACTAGGAGACACAGGCACCGGTGGATACTCCTTGGGTCGCTGACTGGTTGGCAACGATCTCCTGATCTACCGCCGGACTTGCCAGTGCAAATCCAACATTCGGGTTTGTTGTGGACCTGGAGAAAACCACCCCAATGACCTGTCCGTTCATGTCGACTAGTGGACCGCCCGAATTACCTGGCCTGACTATCGCCTCAATTTCATAGACAAGCCTCGTCGTCAATCCTTTGCCGTAAATATCTCTACCGGTTGCATTGAAGGTGGCCATTACACCGGCAGGTCCATAGGTTAAAGGACCTCCGCCAGGATAACCGAGAACTACCGCATTGGTGTCCCTGTAAAAGGTTTGAGTTGAAACCGTGAGGGCTGGCTCAGTTAGCCCCTGGGCCTTCAAGATCGCGATATCAAGGTTCGGGTCAAAGAAAACAGTAGTTGCGGAGTGCTGACCCCGGCTGTCAAGTATGTACGGGTGGGCAATTCCAGCGACAACATGGGCATTTGTTACCACAACATTGGGAGCAATCAGGAAGCCTGAACCTTCTTGTATCTGGCCGCAGCCAACCCCCTCAATCTTGACCACAGAAGCGGAGGAAGTCTTTACGATCTGATTCACTTGAGAGTTAACTGGCAGACCTACTGGTCCCGCAAGTTGAGGGGGCAAAGAGGCGAATACCGAAGGAAAACCTTGAGAGTTCACAAATGCCTGTACCCGGGAAAAAACCGATGGGGCAGGAGGCAAAAGATTGTCCAGGCCGCGCACTATCCGGGAATTTGCCACCTGCGAGGAGAGGGCAGAAAATGGCGAGTTAATGGCTATCCCGGCAACCACCCAGACACCCAGAAGCGTTGCCACAACGGCAATTGCGGCACCAAGAGCGGAATCCACACTTGCCAGTTTCACACGCCGAATTGATTTCCAGACTGTGACACCCAACTTTCTGCCGGCACCGGCAAGAATGGTCGCGGTCCCGAACAGTATCACTAGCGAGGCCACCGTTCGCCAAATAGGAGTATGGATCGGACCCACCAAAACTGGAGCCACAATTGCACCGAGAAATAGACCCAGCCAGAACCCGCCGTACGATCCCAACTGGACTGATGCTCCCAGTTGGATACCGCGAACAGCCGCCAGTGCTACCGCAATCAATAGCAGCACGTCAATGAAATTAAAACCTATTGCGGCGGTTAAGTGAAATAACACCTATTGCGTCTCTTTATATGTCTAGAAGTGCCAAAAAGCTAGTGCCAATCATAGATCGGCAGCTAGCTAAAATTGTTCAATTAAATCCTTGTTTCACGAACCAGCCTCATTAGTTAAGGGTCAAGTCAAGATGAATCGGGTCGAATTTGAACCGCCTTAAATTGTGCCAATTCGACCCGATTCACCGAAATCATCCTAACCAAGCAGATTTGTCAAATCTTCGATTACCTGTGCCGCATGTCCTTGGGGGTCGGTGACTTCATAGGCAATCCGTATAATTCCATCCGGATCGATAAGATAGCTAATCCTCCGTGAAAAGTCAGGAAACTTATCATCTGGATCTCTTAGTACCTGATAGCTGGTTCCCACTTCTTTTTTCACATCGCTCAAAAGCCTATAAGGGAAGGAATGCTGATCCGCAAAAGCCTTATTGTCTTCTGCCGAATCGAAGGAAATACCAAGAATTACTCCCCCTAATGTGTCGAACTCTGCGGACCTGTCACGCAGGCCCTGTCCCTCCAAAGTTCAGCCGGGGGTATTGGCTTTGGGGTACCACCATAAAAGCACCCATTTCCCTCTTAATCCGGAAAGAGATACAAGGTTTCCGTTCTGATCTGGCAATTCAAAATCTGGAGCAAGTTGTAGTGCAGAAAGCATCTTTTATCCTTTTCAATTGAGTAATCGTTGCAATTAGCGTGCCCAAGCCAAGTCTATCCCACATATTTACCATCTGTTTGAAATACCTTGGGGTACCACCCGCTCGATGAGGCCAGGCACCAGGGCGATTCGACTATCTTTTACTGCGGAGGTTTCAACCATGCTCGCATCAGCAATTGACGGAATCCGCCTTAGTCTGCACGTGTTGGCGGCGGCTATTTGGGTAGGAGGCCAAATTACCCTGGCCGGATTGGTACCAAGTATTAGAAGACTTTCACCGGAGGCCACTAAAGCTGCCGCAAACGCCTTTGCAAGGCTGTCATGGCCGGCATTTGCGGTACTTGTCTTAACCGGGTTCTGGAACCTGGGCGCAATAAACATGAGCTCGCAGAGCACCGCCTGGAAGATCGTTCTTGGAGTCAAGATTGCGGTTGTAGTTATTTCGGGTTTATCGGCATACCTCCACACCAAGGCTAAGAGCACAGTGGGTCTGGCGCTATGGGGTTCGATCGCAGGCGTGTCAGCCGTAGCAACACTTGTAATCGGAGTATTTTTAGCCAATTAACAATAGATAATCTGGCGAGTTGAGTAGTAGAGGTTGCAATCCTCCGTGATAAAATATTTAAGTCATCGGTTGAGCCAACGTCGTCTCGAACGAAGCCAGAAACATTACCAAGAATTCGATTGAGATGACAGGTTTATTTTGAAATGAAGAAAACTTCCAAAAACTTTGGCTTGTACGACTCTGCATTCGAACACGATGCCTGCGGCGTTGCCTTTGTCGTAGACATGACCGGCAAAAAGTCCCACAACATCATCGAAAAAGGTTTGACAGCTCTACTGAATCTTGAACATCGGGGTGCATCCGGCGCTGAGGTAAATACTGGCGACGGCTCGGGAATTCTCATACAGATGCCCGACAAATTCTTTCGCCCGCTGGTTGACTTCGAACTGCCAACCTTGGGATCTTACGCGGCAGGAAACCTCCTGATCGAAAAAGGGTTTGAGCAGGAGGTAAAAGACGATATTTTGAAGATGGCCGCAAAGGAAGGTGTCACTGTACTTGGCTACCGAGAGGTTCCCACCGACAATTCATCCCTCGGGGCGACCTCGCTGAAAGTGGAGCCAACAATCCTTCAGCTTTTCGTTGCAGGCAAAGGCGGTCAAAGCGGGATCGATTTAGAGCGGCTCATTTATATGTTCCGCAAGAGAGTGGAAAACACCACTGAAGCGGTCTATTTCTGCTCGCTGTCAACGCGCACGCTCGTTTACAAGGGAATGCTGACAACTCCCCAGGTATCGGAATACTTTCCAGATATTTCAGATCCCAATCTTGAGTCCGCTCTTGCGCTTGTACATTCCCGGTTCTCTACCAATACCTTTCCATCCTGGCCGTTGGCGCACCCGTACCGTCTCATTGCCCACAACGGAGAGATCAACACCCTGCGCGGGAACAGGAACTGGATGGCTGCCCGCGAAGCAGTTCTTGAAAGCAAGACGCTTCCGGGAGATCTTAAGAGGATCTACCCCATTATTACCCCTGAAGCATCTGACTCAGCCTCTTTTGACGAGGTGGTTGAACTCCTGCACTTAGACGGGCGCAGTCTTGCGCACGCAGTGCTGATGATGATCCCTGAAGCTTGGGAGAATCACGAATCGATGGACCCGGACCGGAAGGCTTTCTATCAATTCCATACTTCAATAATGGAACCATGGGATGGACCCGCCTCCATAGCATTCACCGATGGAACCGTTATAGGTGCGGTTTTGGACCGCAACGGCCTCCGTCCATCCCGTTACTGGGTTACGTCCGACAACCTGGTGGTCATGGCATCCGAGGTAGGAGTATTGGATATTCCTCCCGACCAAATAGTCCAAAAAGGCCGGTTGCAGCCGGGACGCATGTTCCTCGTCGATACCGCTCAAGGCCGGATAGTGGCAGATGAGGAGATCAAGTCTGAACTGGCCTCGCAGCATCCATATAAACAATGGATCGAAGAGAACCTGGTTTCAATTGATGACCTTCCTCCGCGGCACATGCTTGTACCTCAGCATTCATCCATCGTGCAGAGGCAGCGGGCCTTTGGCTATACCCTCGAAGACCTCCGAATTATTATCATGCCAATGGCCAAAGCCGGTGTCGAGCCAATAGGTTCCATGGGTTCCGACACCCCGACAGCGGTGCTGTCGGATCGCCCAAGGCTTTTGTACGACTACTTCTTCCAGCTATTCGCCCAGGTTACCAATCCTCCGCTTGATGCAATCAGAGAGGAACTGGTCACCTCGTTATCCAACACGATTGGGTCATCGGGAAATATCTTGGATCCAACTCCCACTTCAATACACCAGATTCAAATACCGTTCCCAATTATTGACAACGACCAACTGGCAAAGCTCATCTATATTAACGAGAACGGCGAAAATCCTGGTTTCAGATCATTCGTAGTTGACGGTTTATATGAAGTTTCAAAGGGCGGCGAAGGGCTGAAGACTGCTATAGCCGAAATTCGCAAGACGGTCAGCCAGGCAATCGAGGACGGTGCCAACATCATCATCCTTTCTGACCGCCACATCAGCGCTGAACTTGCCCCGATACCATCATTGCTGCTGCTTTCAGGGGTACATCATCATCTGATACGCACCGGGGCGCGAACCAAGGTTGCTTTGGTGGTCGAAACTGGCGAGGCGAGAGAAGTCCACCACATGGCACTTCTAATGAGCTTCGGCGCTTCGGCGATCAACCCGTATTTGGCCTTCGAATCAGTTCTAGACCTGATTAGGGAAGGGCTGCTGACCGATGTTCCGCCCAAAAAGGCGATCAAGAACTATATCAAAGCCGCCGGCAAAGGGGTCCTAAAGGTCATGTCGAAAATGGGGATTTCCACTGTGGCCTCATACACCGGTGCCCAGGTTTTCGAGGCCATTGGACTTGCAAGGGATCTCGTCGACGAATACTTCACCGGCACTACCAGCCGGATCGGTGGAATTGGTATTGACACCTTGGCCAAAGAGGCTGCGGCGCGGCATCACGTCGCATTCACCGATCGTCCCGAGGAACTGGCACATCGATCCCTGGAGGTAGGGGGAGAGTATCAGTGGAGACGGGAGGGAGAGTATCACCTCTTCAACCCGGAGACCGTGTTCAAGCTCCAGCACTCGACGAGGGAGAAGCGCTACGACGTCTTCAAGGACTATAGCAAATTGGTCAATGACCAGTCGAAGAGACTGGCAACAATCAGGGGCCTTTTCGAGCTCAAGACCGGCGAACGTCCCCCGGTTCCCATCGAAGATGTCGAACCCGTCTCTGAAATAGTCAAGCGTTTTGCCACCGGAGCGATGTCGTACGGTTCTATTTCTGCCGAGGCCCATGAAACCCTGGCTATAGCAATGAACCGTCTGGGTGCCAAATCCAATACCGGTGAAGGCGGAGAAGATCCTGAGCGTTACACTCCCGATCCTAACGGGGACTCGAGAAAAAGTGCTATCAAGCAGGTAGCTTCGGGAAGATTCGGAGTCACAAGCGAATATCTGGTTAGTGCCCAGGACATCCAAATCAAGATGGCTCAAGGAGCCAAGCCTGGCGAGGGCGGTCAACTCCCGGGCGACAAAGTGTATCCCTGGATAGCAAAGACCAGGTACTCCACTCCTGGCGTGGGCCTTATTTCGCCGCCTCCACATCACGACATCTATTCGATCGAGGATCTGGCACAGCTCATTTACGACCTCAAGTGCTCAAATCCGGCAGCCAGGATACATGTAAAACTGGTCGCTGAAGTGGGCGTGGGAACCGTTGCTGCCGGGGTGGCCAAGGCACATTCCGATGTCGTACTTATTTCCGGATATGACGGAGGAACTGGGGCGTCTCCTTTGACGTCCCTGAAGCATGCCGGAATACCTTGGGAAATCGGACTTGCCGAAACCCAGCAGACTCTTCTGGCCAACAAACTCCGGGACCGCATCGTAGTCCAGGTCGACGGGCAGCTCAAGACCGGCCGCGACGTAATAATCGCAGCTCTTTTAGGTGCCGAGGAGTTCGGTTTTGCCACCGCGCCACTGGTGGTTTCCGGCTGCATCATGATGCGGGTTTGCCATCTAGATACCTGCCCGGCCGGTATTGCCACCCAAAATCCGGACCTGAGAAAACGCTTCACCGGCAAGCCGGAATTCGTTGTCACCTTCTTCGAGTACATCGCCGAAGAGGTGCGCCAGTATCTATCGCAACTTGGCTTCAGAACGCTCAACGACGCTATCGGCCATTCCGAACTGATCGAATCCAAATCAGCCGTTGAACACTGGAAGGCTTCCGGATTAGACCTCTCCCCCTTATTTGAAATGCCGGAGTTGGAGGCAAACCAGTCCCTGACAGCCACCACCAAACAAAATCATGGCTTGGACAAGGCATTGGACAACGATCTAATCGACGCCTGCCGCCCCGCCCTATACGATAATGCCCTAGTGAGGGCCTCATTCCCAATAAAGAACGTCAACCGGACTGTGGGCACCATGCTGGGTTCAGAGCTGACTCGACTTCATGGAGGAGCAGGCCTGGCAGAGAATACTATCTGGCTCACATTTACTGGTTCGGCAGGCCAGAGTTTCGGCGCATTCGTACCAAATGGTATCACTTTGGAACTTATTGGCGACTCCAACGACTACCTTGGCAAGGGTTTATCCGGCGGCAAGATCATCGTCAGGCCGGATCCAGCCTCTCCATTTGTCCCCGAGCAGAACATCATCGCCGGAAACGTGATCCTGTACGGTGCGACATCGGGATCAGCTTTCATCCGGGGTGTCGTTGGAGAACGGTTCGCAGTACGAAACTCAGGTGCCATCTCGGTGGTCGAAGGAATCGGAGACCACGGATGCGAGTACATGACTGGCGGGCGCGTAGTAGTTCTGGGCCCAACCGGGCGTAACTTCGGTGCCGGAATGTCTGGCGGCGAAGCGTATGTTTACGATCCCCACAACACCTTCAAAAAACTTGTCAACCCAGAGATGGTCGACCTGGACCCATTGGAACTTGATGATCGCGAATGGATGCTAAACACATTGGCGGAACACGTCTCGTTCACAGGTTCAACAGTTGCCGAAAAGATCCTGGCTAACTTCAATACCGAGGTCAACAGGTTCGTTAAGGTATTCCCGCGTGATTACAAGCGGGTACTAATGGCTAAAGAAGCCGCCAAGGCACAGGGAAGCACGGAAACCGTTGTGTTTACTCCCGACAAGACGGTTTAGAAAAAGATAAGGCTCAAGGATAAATGATGGCTGATCCCAAGGGATTTCTCAAATACTCGCGTACCACTCCAACGCGGAGACCAGCAGAGCTGCGTATTCACGACTGGAAAGAGGTTTACAATCCGTTCCCGGAGGAGTCTCTGGTTACCCAGGCTGCACGTTGTATGGACTGTGGTATCCCCTTCTGTCACCGCGGTTGCCCACTGGGCAATCTGATACCAGAATGGAACGACTTCGCTTACCGCTCAAACTGGCGCGAAGCAATTGACAGGCTGCACGCGACAAACAATTTCCCGGAATTTACCGGCAGGCTCTGCCCAGCGCCTTGTGAAACTGCTTGTGTGCTCGGTATCACCGCTGACCCTGTCGCGATAAAAACTGTAGAACAATATCTCGCAGACAAGGCTTTTGACGAGGGCTGGATCACCGCCGTGCATCCGCGAATCAAAACCGGCAAAAAAGTCGCTGTGGCAGGCTCAGGTCCTGCCGGTCTCGCCGCTGCTCAACAGCTGAGCCGGGCCGGCCACGAGGTGACGGTATATGAAAGAGCTGACCGCATCGGCGGACTATTGAGATACGGAATTCCTGAATTCAAAATGGAGAAAGCTGTACTTGAACGGCGCCTCGACCAGATGCGGGCAGAAGGAACTGTTTTCATCACGGGAGCTGAGATTGGCAAGAACATCGATAGCCAAAAGGTTCTTGATGCTCATGATGCCGTCGTTTTAACGGTTGGATCGACCATGGCAAGGGATCTACCTGCACCAGGCCGGGAACTCAAAGGTATTTACCAGGCACTTGAGTATCTGCCGATTTCAAACCGAGTCCAGGAAGGAGACTTTGCAACCCCCTCGATCTCTGCTGAGGGTAAAAAGGTAGTGATCATTGGCGGCGGAGACACCGGCGCAGACTGCCTTGGTACCGCACATAGGCAGGGTGCCGAAACAGTAACGCAACTGGAAATCTTGCCCAAACCACCAGAAAGCCGGGATCCAACCACCCCCTGGCCCACATGGCCACTGATTTACCGAGTTTCATCGGCACATGAAGAAGGTGGAATAAGGGAGTTCTCTATCAATACCGAAAGATTCGTAGGGAATGCAGACGGTACATTAAGAGCAATCCTGGTCCATAAAGTTGAGACAGTAGTTGAAGATGGCAGGCCGACGTTCAAAAAAGTTGAAGGCAGCGACTTCGAAATCGAGTGTGACATGGTCTTTTTGGCGATGGGATTTGTGGGGCCAGAAAGAGACGGAATCCTTTCCCAGCTAAACATTGAAACTGACGCCAGGGGAAATATCGCAACCGATGCCAATTGGGTCACCAGTAACCCTAAAGTATTCGCTGCTGGAGATGCCAGGCGGGGTCAGAGTCTGATCGTGTGGGCTATTGCTGAAGGACGTTCGGTTGCCAATGCAGTCGACTGTTACCTGATGGGTAGTTCAGATCTGCCATCTCCTCTTACAATCAACGACAGGCCCATAGCCGTTTTTTAGCACGACTACAAATAAGTACCGCTAAATTGGATTGTCTGCCCAAGCGCTCGTAGCTCAGCGGATTAGAGCATCTGACTACGGATCAGAAGGCCGGGGGTTCGAATCCCTCCGAGCGCGCTACATAAGTGGTTGGCTCATGATGAATAATTCTTGAGTATTTTCGATTGCATCTGATGTCGACAAAAAATGACGATGCGTCATTCCTGGGCAAGAAACTTGGGGTATACGTACAGGTCAAGACTAATTATTATGTTTGTGCCAATCACATATACTCGTGTCGATCAGGCATTCATCATAGGAAGCGCTCTGGTCGGCAACCTTGAGATCTCTTTACGGCTGCTACAGAATCAGAGCGGCCATGGTTATGATCGCCAAATCCAAGACGGTGTTAAACTCATCTGCATCTGAGACTTCACTTGCCAAGTACTTTCGAATCCCTGGCGGCTACACAGGAGTGGCGATAATACGTTCTGGCCACGACATCACCCGGATTTTTGGTGATCCTTAGCGCTCCACCTCAGTCCGAGCAGTGCCTATGAGCCGTGCTGCCCATCTGATCGCATCGGCAGCTTTGCCGGGCGCGACCGTTACGACTCCGTAATGCGCTGCGTCCTTGATATCGAGGAGCCGGAGCAGTGTTGCGGCCAGGTTTTTTCCTTCAGGCGTTGCACCTGCCAGTAGATCGGCAGCCTCGCGACGGTTATCACCCCGATGGCGTTGTTTCAGACGTACGCAACAGATTGCGTCAGATGCGGCGATGCCCGCTAACACTGCAAGTCCGGCAGCCACGCTTGAGAACTCCTCTTTGTCGGACTCAACAAGCACAAGCTCTGCGACCTCAAGGTATGCGGCAGCGACTGCCAACCGGTTTCGGGACTCAACAATTCCGCATCGACTTGTGCGTGGACTCATCGCTTCACCGGAAACCCAGTAAGGGGAACTGACTGAACAACTCGACTTTTGCCTTGCCAACCTCGTCGAGCAGGCCTTTAGTCGAAGGCGCGGGCGAGAGCCATTCAAAGTACGAGAGGTCAACGACTTGGAGCCGGTTGCCCGTCCAAGTCTGCACGCGGCCCCTTAGAATATCAACCTGCCTGTGCCAGCTGGATGGATTAGGCGGAGTGGCTGGACCGTCAGCGAGAACAGATATCACCCCCAACGCAGTGTCCAATACGCTCTGCTTGGAACTTACTTGGGGCTTTTCTCCAGGGAAGGCGGGATGTACTAACAATAAGTCTATATCACTATCGGTCCCACCGTCGTGTCTTGCGGCCGAGCCAAACACCGTGGCCAACAGCGGCTTTGGGTCCCAGCTTCCGAACTCCTCTCGAAATTTGCGCCACAGTTCGTTACGCAGTCCGGCGAGCAGGACGGCAATCGGCGCAGCGACATGATCTCGATTGAGTTCGTGAACACGGTTGCGCCCCATGACCGTTGCCCGAACGATGCCTTGCGTCACAAGCCGCGCGAGGCTCTTGCGGATTCCAATCTCAGACCCGCGGGCAGCCTGGGATGCCACCTCGCCGACAGTGAGAGGTCTGCCCGCCTGGCCTAGAATCGCCAATATCATTCCATCGAGCGTCGGTGTAATAACTCGCGTAGGTTCGGACAGGTCCATATACTAAAGTATAGCATACTATCTTTAAGGATAGAGACCTATCCTTTGATAAAGTTCTCGTGCGGCTATCTAATTGACCGAACCTAGCCCCCAAGCCCCCTAATTCGTCCGTGGGGGGATCAGCAAAGCGGGAGTGCTGCCGCAGCTTGTCTGGCGGGGCGTGACAACTTTGGGTTTCGTAGGTATGCTGGCCCCGCCAAAAGCAGAGGATGGTGAACCAAAGGCGATGCTGGCCAGAGAGTCCGGCATCAGTCGCGACACATTGTACAGATACCTCAAGGCCGGGCTCTTAGATCAGAGAGTCTGAGCCAGGCTCTGGATTGTGAACCGTATTTACCATCGAACCGGGGGTAAATACGGTTAATTAACCAGGTGGAGAGTAGTTTTATAGGGATTATAGTTGCAGCTCAGTTCGTTCGATAGCACCTTATGGCATTGTGCGATACCAAATGAAGATGGCCATCCCCGCCAGTGCTCCTCTTGGCGAGGCTGCAATCCATTGGGTATTTTTTGGGCCGGCCAATGTGGGAAACGGTCAAATACGAATCCAGTGAGCGATAGATGATTCCCCGGTAACTTCAGGATATCTCATTATTGGCTGCCAGGAGAATGCGAACTGTACCTGTTGCGTTTGGAGTGTATTTTTCTTATGGTCCAACATGGGTTGCGCCATGCATCCGAAGTGGGTCGTAGTCGAGCCACGCATCGGCTATTAGAGATACGATTAGTTACAGGCACCGATTTGCCCAGGTCCCCGCGTTCCCGTTTGCTCTCCGGGTACCTTGGCGCCGGGTTTGATTTTAGAAAGAGCAAAGCAAAATGACACACCGTCGAGGCAACCGTAAGCCTGCTATCAGC
>JABEUP010000070.1 GCA_013044365.1 Acidimicrobiaceae bacterium | reverse complement strand
TCTTCCGGGGAAGCGGCAAATGTACGTGTAATAGAGATATTGGGGGTCATATCAGGCATGTGCTGAACCTTTCTTCTTTGTGAGGTGTGCATCAAGACGATCAAAAGAACTTTCCCAAAGTTCGTGATAGTCACCGAGCCAACCGCTAGCTGCAACGAGCGGTTCAACACGCAGTTTGCACGGGCGCTGCTGAGCTCTACGACTTCTCTCGACGAGTCCGGCGAGTTCAAGCACACGCAAATGTTTTGAGACAGCTTGAAAACTCATGGCAAATGGCTCCGCGAGTTCACCAACGGTAGCGTCACCCGACGCCAACCTGCGCACCATCGCGCGCCGCGTTGGATCAGCAAGCGCCCCGAATACCGCGTCCAACTGCTGTTCCCTAACTTCTGGACTTCGTTTTTCAACCATGAGGTTGAATAATACACGAGTTGATCTCTTTTCACAACTGATAGGTTGAATACATGTGATTACTCTGGTCGACCGTAATTGACATGTCAAAACACTCTGGTCGACGAACGAAAGCTGTACGAATCAAAATCACGCCAGGCAAAGCAGGGTGTCAACCGTCAAAAATTACGCACAATTTCAGTGGGCTCGGTCGGACTCGAACCCACGACCATGGGATTATGAGATGGCTTGAAATTGTCCGAGCTGGTAGTCAAAGTGTCGCAACCTGTCCCATAATTGCAGCTCCCGGCTTTGCATTCTTATGGTTTTTGAAACACAGTGAGACTGAACGGGACGCTCTCGGACACATTTGTTGGGTGGGTTGTTGGGTGTATAGCTAATTGACTTAGAGAGCCGCGATAGCCAACTTTCACAGGAAAACTGAACCGGATTCTGAAACACCAAAACGCGTGCCGACGGCTCATGCCGTCGATGAACCCACTCTCCGCTCGGTGGAGAACGATAGAGGTAAGTGCCCAATATCGACCTTTGGATTATGATCCCCGCGGTAACCATATTGTCGCAATGACATCCAGGATTTATCTATGGGCCAGCATTGGCCAATCTCCACTTGACAGAACTCTACCAGATCGTCACTTTAGGAATCTAACCCGTAAATCCCATTCGATACCATGATCGGAGGGGGATTTGTCTGCTCGACAATCAGGGAAGCTCTACAAACGCTACGTCCGGTCGTTCCAGCTCCAGAAGTAATTCTACGTGATTTTGGATGAGTGTAACTGCCATTTCCCGCCAACGACAATTACGTATGCCCAGATGCAAGACCTTCGGTGGCGGTCCATACAATATGGCCATATCACTGAAGTCGCTATCGCGGGTAACAATCACGAAGTCGTGTTGGCCAGCATAAGACCAGATCTCAGCATCTTGGGCATTCTCAAGTCCCACAAGGCAGACATGAGTACTCTCTGGGAAATAGGACTCTAAAAGTGCCACCATGCGTCGTGGGAGATTCTCATCCAGCAAAAGCTTCAAACAGCCATCCTTATGCTGCCATGCTCTCGCTCGGCAGCATAAGACAGACACGCCAATATATCCTCGCGCTCTAACTCAGGAAAATCTTCCAGAATCTCCTCTTGCGACTCGCCTGCGGCTAGCAGAGATAGGACGTCATAGACGGTGACTCGTAATCCGCGAATGCAGGGTTTACCGCCACGCTTTCCGGCTTCTATAGTGATCCGTCCTTGAGTTTTCATTCCAACCCTTCCGACCTTGCTTAGAATGGTTAATTCCTAATTGTACACCGTCGAGCTTTGAGAATTAACGATTGTTGTCACATGATCTTATAACGCAGGATTCCGACCACAACGGCTGCAATGTTGGGTTTTTCGCGGGCCAGTGTTGTCCGCTCTCTAGCTTTTATTAGCTCTGACCAGCATAAATGGTGGGCCCGGTGGGACTCGAACCCACGACCAAGGGATTATGAGTCCCCTGCTCTAACCGGCTGAGCTACAGGCCCCCTGGCTTATTGCTATCCATCCAACTGCAATTAACTAGTAATAGCGAGCTCCGGGGGAGAGACTCGAACTCTCAACCACACGATTAACAGTCGCGTGCTCTGCCAATTGAGCTACCCCGGAATATTACCCAAAAATGTCTTTGGGGCGAAACTCAATCTAATACAGGCTCATAGCGCTTCGGTCAGGTTTTGGAAATTTACTCTTACTCTTCCCATAATCCCTTTAGCACCTCCGCGAGTTCAGGACGCCTTAGACGTGTAATCGCCTTTTGCTCGGCCTGTCTAAGTCTCTCTTTTGTCTTATCGAACTTTTTAGCAGTCTCATCCAATGAGTGAGGTCTATCGCAATCGAGACCAAAGCGAAAGGCCATAATTTCTCTGTCATCCGACGGCAGTGACTGAAGAACCTCTCTTATAGCCGCCCCAATTGCTTCCCGTGAAACATTCTCATCTGGCTGAGTTGCACTCTCATCCTCAACCACATCTGAAAAAACTGCGTCATTTTCAAAACCAATCTGTTGTTCTAGAGAAATTGCATCCGCTGAATACTGCAACAGATCAAGCACGTGTGACCTGGGCATATCCATTTTCTTAGCCAACTCCTCCATAGTCGGCTCGCGCGACAATGACTGTTGCAGCTGTCTTTGCACCACGTAAAGCTGGATCAATTCGTCCATTACATGCTGAGGAACTCTTATAGCGCGGGACTGATCGCCGATTGCCTTGACTATTGATTGACGAATCCACCAAGTGGCATAGGTCGAGAATTTGAATCCCCGCGCATAATTGAACTTATCCACAGCCCGCATTAGTCCGATATTGCCTTCTTGTATCAAGTCCGAGAACGGAACTCCTCGGTTGCGATACTTCTTGGCGATGGAAACGACAAGTCGTAAATTAGCTTTGGTCAGCCGTTCCCTTGCATAATCTCCAGCCTTAATCCTTCGCAAATCCTGCGGTTTCTCTTTGGGTGTCCCAACTCTTGATTGCGCAGCGATCGATTCAAGTATCGTTTGCGATAGTTTTCGTTCCTCGTCTGCACGTAGAAGCGGCGTCTCTGCTATCTCTTTCAAGTAAATACGAATGTCTTCTACCGGATTGGGATCATGGTACGTCATGCCTTATCCCTCTGCTTCAGTTTGAACAAGCCAGGCGAGCAACTGACCGGTGGCCTCGATTTTTCCACTGCCACCCGAACGCAGTTCCTCCTGCAAATGTCGTACCCGTGCCAGCTCGCCCGACAACGCGCCTAATCTAGGCGAGGCTGGCTCAAGAGAGCGCGCCTCAAGTTTCATATGCTCCAATCTGCGATTAACTCCCCGCTCGACCAAACGTGAGACGACATCAAATGGATCAGTGGTCGGAGCCTGAACTGCAAGGCGGACGAAAAGTTCCTTTGCCGCCCTACCCACCAGCTCGGCCTTAGTCGCAGCTTCTGAGATCTGGGTGACACCGTCTAGTGCTATGCGGAGCGCCCGATGCGTAGGATGGATAAATAATACCAACGGGAAAAACTCCCCCATCTCCTCCAGATTGTGAACCAGAGTTTTCAAACCTTCAATCGCCGGACGATCTGACAACCCCAGATCCTGGGCGCTAATCGGTTTGTACTCAATTTCTGCACCTGAATCAATTCTTGTCTGACCGTCCGTCGCCAGCATGGCAAGAACGGGACCACTACCCAAATTCACCTCGTCCCCAAAATGATTTCTGTTGCGCAGGGACTGTTCCAATCTCACATGAAGATCGCTCATCTCGAAACGGCACTTGTCCGCAACCTGCATGAGATAGTCGTTCCGTACCAATGCGTTCGGATGCTCAGAAATTACGGCTACCGCTTCATCGACTATTCTGGCCCGCCCTTCGATAGTTGTCAGGTCTCCAACCTCGAACAATCTCCGAAGTCTGAAGGCCATAAACGGTTTGGCCCTGGCCACAGCTGCCACTAATCTTGCTGGATCCTTTTGTCCGAGATCTCCCGGATCAATTCCCTTCGGCAGATCTGCTACATAGATCTCCAGCTTGTGCTTTTTTTCCCACTGATAGAATTTTTCTGTTGCCGTTACCCCAGCATTGTCCGCATCGAATGCGAGGATAATGCGTTTCGAAAAACTCTTAATCTTAGAAAGATGGTCCTCTGTCAAAGCAGTACCGCAAGTTGCCACAGCTCTTGGAATGCCAACCTTGAAGAAGGCAATGACGTCGGTATAACCCTCGCAAATAATTATCTCCCCTTTTGCCACGACATCTGCTTTTGCCAGGTTCAGACCATAAAGCATCTTCCTTTTTGAATACAGTGCCGTCTCGGGCGAATTTTTGTACTTCGCCAAAGGATTCCCGTGACTGTCCTCGTTAGCATTTGGAAGGATACGCCCCCCAAACGCAACAGGTTTGCCGGAGGTGTCAAAAATTGGAAATATCACTCGGGCCCTAAGCTGATCATGGGGCCTTCCACTCTTGTCCAGGTAACCCAGTCCGGCATCTACAAACACTTCCTCTGAGACTCTTAGGTGTCCGAATAACGCAGCAACAGTGTCTGGAGCCCAACCAATCTGGAACCTTTCCAACTCATCGTTACCCAAGCCCCGCGAATTGAGATACTCACGTGCCAATTCAGCATCGCTGCTGTGCAAAAGCTGGTCATGGTAAAACTCGACTGCCCTGGACAGTGCTGACTGCAAAGAAGATTTCTTCGTGGCGTGCGACGCAAGCTCATCGGAATCGTAAGTTAGCAGTACTCCGCTCCTGCCTGCCAGGAATTCAACTGCCGAAACAAAATCCAATCTGTCAATCTGACGTACAAAAGAAATTGCATCACCTGAGACATGACAGCCAAAGCAGTAATAGAACCCCTCCTCTGCATTGACACTGAACGACGGGGTATTCTCCGGGTGGAAAGGACACAACCCCACATATCGCAGCCCAACTCTCTTGAGCGCCACATGTTCTCCAATCAACGCAAGTATGTCGGTCTGATCCAGGACCTTGGCAACATCGTTTTCGTTGATTAACAACCTGACCCCATCCAAAATCTACAAAATATTCCAAACAGAAGCCTAGGGCACGGACAGACCAACGGGTTATGGAAACCCGAGTTAGCCGGACCCTTCAAACTAAAGCTTCGACCTTAAAATTTCCCATAAATTACAGAGCAGCGAAAGATACAAGTGGGTGAATCTGCAAACTGCCCTTGCAATACTCAGAATTTGAGAAATAATCTTGGCCGTTACCATCAATTAGGTGGGCTAGCGACACACCGGAGGGAATTCCTCCCGTCGGACACTTAACTATTATTAACTGTTTGGCAATCAAACTCCTGGCACGCTACGGCTGAAACATGTAGTTTGGAAATCAATTCAGCGACCTAGAGGAGATCCGGGGTACATGCAGATTACAGCAGCCGTCATAAACACTAAAGGTGAAGACTTCAGAATTGAAGCCATTGATCTTGACGCTCCCAAAACCGGTGAAGTACTGGTAAGGATGGTGGCATCGGGAATTTGCCACACCGATATGAATGTCAAGAACCAAACACACAGAGTCCCGGCTCCAGCCGTGTTGGGACACGAAGGTTCGGGTGTCATTGAAGAGACCGGGCCGGGTGTGACCGAATTTGAGGTTGGAGACCATGTCGTGTTGGGCTTCGCCTCCTGTGGATCCTGTAGAAACTGTTTTCAATCACGGCCATACGCCTGTGTACGGCACGCAGAACTAAACTTCGGCGGCAAGATGGAGGACCTGACTTCTCGACTGCATCGGAAAGAAGCAGCATTGTCAAACTTCTTCGGCCAGTCTTCATTTGCCAGCCACTCGGTAGTAAACGCCCGCAACGCGGTAAAGGTTCCCAAAGATGTTGACATTGCCTTACTCGGACCACTCGGATGCGGGCTTATGACCGGAGCGGGAACAGTGTTCAACCGTCTGCAACCTCGACCGGGCTCGACAATCGCAGTCATAGGTGCAGGGGCGGTGGGACTAAGTGCAGTCATGGCCGCCAGAATCATAGGCTGCGGAACAATAATCTCAATTGACGTTCATCAAAATCGGCTGCAGTTAGCGATGGAACTTGGAGCCACCCATACCATCGACGCGAGTAGAACCCCGGACATTGTTGCTGAGATTCGCTCTCTCACCGACGGGGGTGCTGATTTCACCATTGAGGCAGCTGGACATCCTTCGATGCTGAGACAGGCCGTTGATGCACTTGCTCCCCTAGGAACCGCTATTCAGCTTGGCGGACTTCCTCAAGGCACAGAGGCCTTGATCGACTCAAATGATTTGCGATCAAAAAGCAAAACCATTGCCGGACTCGTTGAAGGTGCCAGTGTCCCGAGAGTCCTAATTCCCCAATTGATTGACTTCTACAAAGCGGGCAAGTTTGCTTTTGACAAACTTGTGACTTATTACCCCTTTGAAGAAATCAACAAGGCGGGCGCCGATGCCCATGACGGCAAAGTCATAAAGCCGATCCTAAGGTTCAGTTGACTGCTGCAAACTTTGTTCAACTTGGCACTTGCTGGATATCCCGGTGCCAAGTTGAACCATTTGGAATCTTGCTGTTAGGTCCGGCGGCCGGACCGTGCCAACCGAGTCCAGACAGCCATCAATTTAGACTTTGAATGAGCTTTGCACTCCTAGAGGGAAAAGATCTTCAACCTCAAGCGGCTTGTGGGTGACTCCCTGGTCATAGGCAAACTTTAGAAATGAACTTAGTGTCACCCGGTTTGGTTCCACGCCATAAGGCCAGTAACCGTCACCGCCAAAAAACTCGGCTATCCGGTCCGCAAACACCCGCGACCATGGCAGGGGAAACCTGCTGGCTGTTACATCGAACAATCTCTCGACAGACCTTGCTTTCGCTTGGTCAAATGCCTTAAATAGGTTCATTGCTACCCATGGATTCTCATTTAGCACCGACTTTTTGACCGCCACCACGTGCATAATGGGGAAGATTTTCGTCTGCTGCCAATACTCGTACTCCACCTTTTGGTAGTCAACCAGGATACGCCTCATGCGGGGATCGCCTTCCTCGATCGAATGGGGCGCGTGCGCAGACATCACCACATCAACTTCACCGGAAAGCAACATGTCATTTAAACACTTCGTGGGTTCAGATCTGTACCTTACTCCCTCTGGAATGCGGAGGTTTACCTTCTCTACCCGTCCGGGATCGTTGACTCCAGCCTGAACCCATTGAATATCCGTTAGAGGTATTCCAACCGTATCGGTCAGATAGCCCCTCGAATATACCGAAGCAGTCTGAGCCCACTCCGGTATACCGATTTTAAGACCTCTAATCTCGTCAATAGAGGTCGGACCATCACTTCGAACGTAAAAAGACGACTGTCTGAACACTCTGGACGGAAAGACAGGTATTGCGGTAATGTCGCAATCCGGTTGGGAAACAAGCGACACATATTTAGCAAATGAAAGCTCGCAAACATCGAATTCCCTGAATTTCAAAAACCGGTAGAATATCTCTTCCACTTGGAGATTGAGCGAAACTAATTCCACTCCCTCCACCGTTACTACTCCATTTGTCAAATCGCGCACGTGGTCGTAATCACTGATCGCAAGTGTCAGCCTTATTGCCTTGTCTCCCACTGTTCCCCCCTGCTAAACCCGAATAATATCTTCCATTATGTCCCGACCGACATCCAGGCAGATACAACAGAACCACCCGGTTGACTATGCTCAGGACAACTTTACGCCTAAAAGAAATGTGGGTCATGGCCCTGGAAACCGTAGCACCCCAATTGACCAAACACCGCTGTCTTTATTGGTCTCATGGTAGCCGAATTAATAAATCCGACCCGACATCAACTCTCCGAAGAATAGATAATTTCTCCCACCTGGCACCGTATCGCCGTCTGTCTGCGGCAGTGGATCTGCATTAACAAAGACTTTATTTCTTAGACCTCAGTACCGCCTGAGCCGCAGCAAGCCTGGCAATCGGGATTCTAAAAGGAGAGCAGGAAACATAGTCAAGCCCCGCGTGAACGAATATCTCAATAGAAGCCGGATCACCGCCATGCTCGCCACAAATGCCAACTTTGAGCGAAGGCTTGACGCTTCGTCCGCGCTCCACCCCCATTCTCACCAGTTCAGCTACGCCAGTTGGGTCAAGGGACTTGAAAGGGTTGGCAGGTAGTAAGCCAAGGTCGATATAGGTGGCCATTAATCGGCCCTCTACGTCGTCCCGCGAAAATCCGAATGTCATCTGCGTAAGATCGTTGGTCCCAAAGGAGAAGAAGTCGGCACCTTCGGCGATCTCATCAGCGCACAACGCGGCTCTTGGAGTCTCGATCATAGTTCCAATGGTAATGTCAATTCCCTTTACCTTTTGGGCATCAATCGCCTGTTGTATCCAGGACCTGGCAAGCAGCAGTTCCTCTCTCGTGACAGTCAGGGGAACCATGATCTCTACAATCGGATTCTTCCCTTTTTTCTTCAGCTCGCCGGCAGCCTGAAGCAGAGCTTTCACCTGCATGGAATATAGACCGGGCTTGATTACACCGAGACGCACTCCCCTGGTTCCAAGCATGGGATTGACTTCTTTCCAGGCCTTGGCCGCTGCAAAAAGTGCAGCCTCCTCCGGGGTAAGGCCCATAGTGGCCTCCTTGATGGATAGATCCAAAGTATCCGGCAGGAACTCGTGCAACGGAGGATCGAGCAACCTCACAGTTACCGGCAATCCATCCATGGCCTCAAGTATCTCCTTGAAATCATGCTTCTGAACAGCTCTTAGTTCTTCCAAAGCCTCAAGCTCATCATCCTTGGTATCCGCCAGGATCATCCTTCGGACAATGGGTAGCCGATCCTCCGCCAAAAACATGTGCTCGGTACGGCATAGGCCAATTCCCTCTGCTCCAAACGCACGGGCACTGGCAGCATCATGACCATTGTCAGCATTGGCCCTGACTGAAACTTTCCCAAAACGGATCTCATCAGCCCATTTAAGAATGGTCTTAAATTCCGGCGGCGGAATCGAAGAAGTTAGCTCTACCGCACCAAGGACGATGTCACCGGAGCTCCCGTCAATTGAAATCTGGTCTCCTTCAACCACCGTCATCCCATTTGCTATGAATGAACGGCCGACGATCCTAATCGCGTCGGCTCCCACTACCGCAGGTTTGCCCCAACCGCGCGCAACAACTGCGGCGTGGCTTACGAGTCCGCCCCTTGAGGTTAGGATTCCCTCCGCGCTGAGCATCCCATGTACGTCCTCCGGTGATGTCTCCTTGCGAACAAGTATGGCTTTTTCACCTCTTTCACTGGCAGCAATCACATCATCCGCAGTGAAATAAACTTTTCCGACCGCAGCTCCCGGAGAGGCGCCAAGTCCCCGCGCAACCACGCTTAGGTCCTTGGAAGCAAATTGGGGGTGTAAAACCGAGTCAAGGTGATCAGCGGTAATTCGGAGCACAGCCTCTTCTTTGGTTAGTGCTATCTCCCGCTCTTCGGTCATGTCCACCGCCATTCGAAGTGCCGCAACTCCGGTCCGCTTGCCAACGCGGGTCTGCAGCATCCAAAGCTTGCCCTGCTCGATTGTAAATTCGGTATCGCACATATCGCGGTAATGACTCTCCAACCGCGCGAAGATTGCGATCAACTCTCGATAAATTAACGGGAACCGCCTATTGAGCGCAGACAATGGTTCAGTATTGCGAACCCCGGCAACAACATCCTCACCTTGAGCATTCAACATGAAATCGCCGTAGCATCCCTTGGTACCGGTCGCTGGATCCCGTGTAAATCCGACTCCGGTGCCAGACTTGTCATCCCTGTTGCCAAACACCATGGACTGAACGTTTACAGCGGTACCGAGATCATGAGGAATACCGTCTCTTTGCCTGTAGGCAATGGCTCTGGGTCCGTTCCATGAGCCAAATACCGCCTCGATGGCGCCTCTTAGCTGTTCCATGGGCTTTTGTGGGAATGGCTTTCCAGTATGACGCGCAACAATATCTTTATATGCCGAGGTGAGATACTTCAACAACTCGGACGGAATTTGAGCATCCGTAGACGCATTTGAGAGTTCTTTGGCCGCTTCGAACAACTTATCAAACTCCTCGCCGGGAACTCCCAAAACGATTCGTCCGTACATCGAAATAAACCTGCGGTACGAATCATAGGCAAACCGCAAATCGTTGGTTAGGGCGGCTAGACCTTCAACCGAGCGGTCATTGAGACCAAGATTCAATACTGTATCCATCATCCCGGGCATTGAAAACTTTGCGCCTGATCTGACTGAAACTAGGAGCGGATCCGATGGATCACCCAAACTCTTTCCCATTTTCTTTTCCAAGTCCGAAATGGCCTCGGACACCTGTTTGGTAAGATCTTTTGGCCAACCTGAACTGAGATACACCCTGCATGCATCGGTGGTGATGGTAAATCCGTAGGGTACTGGGAGCCCGAGTACCGAAGTCATTTCGGCTAGGTTTGCTCCCTTCCCGCCAAGGACATCTAGAAGCTCCATCGGCGGCTGTGAGTGCTCATGATCAAAACCAAATACGTATTGCATCGATCCTCCTAAACATCCACTTTGGGGATTGACTTACAGATAGTCGGCTAAATCGAACTGATTCGAAAACTCATGAGTCACCTTACGAACCAATATAAGTGAGGTTGGGAATTATGATTCTACTACCAGTCCGGCTCCAATTGAAGGCTTGCGTGTTTAGTTCCAACCCAAAATTGCGGCAAGGTGGCTCCGAAGACCGGCAATTGGAACCCTCACCTGATTTGTAGTGTCACGATCCCGGATCGTGACCGCATTATCTTCCAACGACTCGAAGTCGATTGTCACACATGCTGGAGTGCCGACCTCATCCTGACGCCTGTAACGTCTGCCGATTGACTGCGTATCGTCGTAATCGCAGGAAAAGATAGGTGACAGGGATGCAAAAATATCGTCGGCCAGCCGCATCAGCGGCTCTTTCTTTGACAAAGGCAAAATTGCCACCTGATAGGGAGCGAGCCTTGGATCAAGCCTCAAAAGCGTCCGAACGTCGCCGTTTATTTCATCCTCGCCGTATGCGGCGACCAAGAACGCCATCATTGTCCGGGTGGCGCCTGCGGCAGGCTCGATTACGTAGGGAATGTAAGGCTCATTGGTGGTGGGATCGAAATACTCCAACCTCTCGCCGGAGTGCGCGCTATGTGCGTTAAGATCGAAATCCGTTCTGTTGGCAATCCCCTCAAGCTCCCCCCAACCCCAGGGAAATGCGAATTCAATATCAACAGTACCCGCCGAGTAGTGGGATAACTCCTCTTTGTCATGATGCCTGAGCCGCAGAAGATCCCTGTTTATTCCTAGATCCAAATACCACTGCAGTCTCTCTTTGTACCAGTACTCGAACCACGTTGGTGCCTCAGCCGGAGGAACGAAATACTCCATCTCCATTTGTTCGAACTCTCTAGTCCTAAATACAAAATTTCCTGGAGTTATCTCGTTCCGAAATGACTTGCCGACCTGAGCAATACCAAAAGGCGGCTTTTTCCGGGTCGTCTGCAAAATATTCTTGAAATTAATGAACATTCCCTGAGCAGTCTCAGGACGAAGATACGCCACGGATGCATCGTCTTCAACAGGACCGGCATAAGTTTTGAACATCATATTAAAGGCACGGGCTTCGGTCAGGTCGGCTGAACCGCACTTGGGACATATGCCATCAATGTGATCTGCTCTCCACCTCTCTTTGCAGTTCCTGCAGTCCACTAAAGGATCGGTGAAGTTAGCAATATGTCCTGAAGCTTCCCAAATCTTTGGGGTCGAAAGTATCGAGGCATCAAGGCCGACAACATCATGCCTAAGCTGAACCATCGATCTCCACCAGGCATTCTTAACGTTTCTCAACATCAACACGCCTAGGGGTCCGTAGTCGTAAGTGGACCTAAAGCCCCCGTAAATCTCAGCGGAGGGGAAAATGATTCCCCTTCTCTTACAGAGATTTACAATTTTCTCCATCAAGTCGTCTGCAGCCATGTGCGGTCGATCCTACCAGCTCTTAAATTCTCTACCTACCACGAACGAATGTAATTGAAGGGATGAATCCGTCAGTCATTTTGGCGCTGCATCGACTCTTAGCGGCCGCATCCGATCCGTAACGGCTGGCTGCCATGACAGGAAAGCAATTTCACGGGGATTAAACCGACTCTTCTATTGAACGCACTTTTCTAAACGAACGCCACAGCAAGAGGTCATAAAAGACTTTAAGAACTCCAGCGATTAGAAAAGGTGCCGTTGCAGAGACATTTGATAGCACAAACCCGCCGATCGCCGGACCAATTGCCCGACCAGCCTGTCTGCCCATGGAAGTCCTCGCAGCAGCTTCCCGGCGCTCCTCCGGCCGGACGATCGATGCAATATAGCTCTTGCGTGTTGGCACATCCATCTCCACCAAGGCAGAACGCAACAGCAGCAAAAGGCTGGCTACGGGAGCTGCGGGGGCAAAGGGTACCGCAACCAGGAACAAGCTTGAGGGGATGTGGGTAAACACGGCAGTATTCAAAAGGCCGATCCTCCGTGAAATTCTCTCGGCTAACGGGAACGATATCGCCGACAGGATCTCCATACCGAAAAACAGCAGAGACAGGGAAACGACGCTGAAATGGAAACGATATCTGAGCCAATAGATCATGAGCGTCGAAGCGACCACCCCGCTTCCGGCTGAATCCAGGACAAACAGAAGAGCCAACCGATTGATTGCTCTGGTTGAACGAACCTCCCAATCCGGATGAGAACCCGCTGCTTTCCCGGAACTCTCCAGATCAATGCTGTCCTCGACTTCAGACGAAGATTTAGTGGATCCCGTTATCGGACCCGAATCAATAACCGTAAGCCCTACAACCGAAATGGCAATTCCAAGTGCCACGAACACCCATGTAAGCAGACGCAGGCCATCCGGCTCCGTCAGGCCGATCGAGGCGGGAAAAGACGCGAACAAAGCCCCAAGCGCTCCCATGACGGTAACTGTCAGCCCACTTTTGACAAAAACTTTGGTACGTTGGTCAGGATGCGTCTGCGCCAGGACACCCTCCGCCAACGCCCCGATGAACATTCCGCCGTTTGGAGGCAAAAATCCCAGTAACGCCCCGATGTAAAGGAACGTAACTGAACGGGCAAGAAGCATCAAAAGTCCGGTGGCCGCCATCAACCCGCCTGCAATCACGAACGCAGCCCGGGCTCCATATCGAGACCCGGCCAGAGTCAGGTAATGCGTGATAATTATTCCAATGGCAACGCTGATACCTGTGACCGTCCCCAAACCAAGCGCATTAAGTCCGCGAGTTTGAGCAAGGACAACAAAAATAATGGCAAAATATCCCATCGCAAAACTTCTGATACCTTCGGTAACGAAAAGAGAGGTCTGACCTCTCCAGGTGATAACGAATTTGGAACTCATTAATCACATCCCCCGACACCGTTTCGCGAAATGAACCTGCCACGTCTCATCCTTGAACCCCGACGTTTGGAACAACCGCATGTGGTATCGACGAGTGGTGTTTGCATCCCAGGGGTTATGAAAAACCAAAGCCTCGTAAATGATTCGACGTTTATTATCTGGACGGTACAGGCATTTTATTATAATTGGCTTCCTCCCCACGGATAAATCTGGGGGGCGTGCGGACCTGTTTCTGTCAATGGCGTATTATATGAGATCTGACAGTTCGCAAATTGCGCTCCAGAACCGATTCCAGTGCCCGAAGAGCCAGTGACTCGGTCTCAGACACTACTGGGGAATTCTCGATTTTCAAGATTTGGGCAAGCCGGCCATCCAAAGATTTCGAAATTACATCCAGTGCCTCTGATGAAACCCTTCTGCCGTTAGCGTGCTCCCCGCACAGGACTCCCCCCATGGCCGCATCAAACCCGACCTTTGAATTGCTCGAACCGCAGATCACGCATGTCGTCATCTGAGGTCTGTAGCCTTGCAAAGCCAGTAGCTTCCAAATAAAAGACCCCAGCAGCATTTGTGGGTTGTCCGTATCCAGGATCCGAAGCACCCGGACAACCAGCTTGAACAATTCTGGTTCAGAGAATCGCTCCTGAGCGATTTGCTCCGTCGCCTCCAGAATTATGTTGGCTTTATACAACCTGTCCAAATCTTCCCTAATTGCCCTAAACAGCTCGATAGTTTCCGCTTGGGAAACCACATCGAGTTCGCGTCCCTTCCAACATAAAATCGAAACCAGTGAAAGCGGCTCGAGACGTGATCCGAAGCGACTCTTTGTTTTCCGTACCCCTTTTACGACTGCCCTTATTTTCCCGGATTCCTGACCAAGCATTGAGACGATACGATCTGATTCACCGAGCTTCCAGGTGCGAAGCACCAACGCTGAATCCCGGTATAAGGTCACCGCCGTCTAATCCTTGCTCCGAGTTGGAAAATCACAATATATACCAAGAGCAAAACGAGAACGACATACGATGGGTGAAAGCCGGCTATCGCGGTCACAATTAGAAATGCGAAAAGCAATATCCATAAAGCTATCGCCATTCTGGCTGCGGACATCAGCCTTCAAGACCTCCATAGCGGCGATCGCGGCTCTGATACTCCTTTATAGCTCTGTACAAGTGATACCTGCGGAAGTCAGGCCACAGAACATCCGAAAACACCAGTTCGGAATATGCAAGCTCCCACAATAGGAAATTCGAAATTCTGTATTCGCCTGATGT
>JABEUP010000069.1 GCA_013044365.1 Acidimicrobiaceae bacterium | reverse complement strand
GCCAGAGAGTAGCTTTGTGGTACCCCTTCGCCTTTGATATACATAGCGCCGAGCTGATCCTCGGCAGCGACCACTCCATTATCGGCCGCCTTTTGATACCACTGTAATGCTTGTGCGGAGTCTTGCTCTACGCCTTGGCCCGTTTCATACATCTGGCCGAGATAGAGATCCGCCTGCGCATTTCTCTGGTCTGCGGCCTTACGAAGCCAGTCTGCCGCCTGGGCATAATCTTGCGGCACGCCTTGGCCCTCTCGATATAGTATTCCGAGAGCAACCTGGGCATCCGCATATCCCTGTTCTGCTGCCCTTTGATACCAGGAGGCCGCCAATTCATAGTCACACAGCACTCCCTTCCCTTCCCCATACATTTCGCCGAGGTAATACTGGCCAGGAGCATAGCCGCGCTCTGCCGCTCTTCGGAAGAGATTCAAAGCCTGAGCGTAGTCTCGCTTTACGCCCTGTCCCTCGCGATACATCAGACCGAGGTAGCTGTGTGCACGGGCATCTCCTGGCGAAGACGGACTGATCTGGTCCGCTTGCTTGAAGTGAACTGCTGCTTGGTCGAAGTTACCGTCCAGGTATTGGGCTATAGCCAGACCATTCTGAGCTCGAACATCATCTGGCTGCATGGAAACAGCTTTTTCCCACTCAGGCAGGGAGGCAACAGTCTTTCCTTGTTCCAGAAGCATGGATGCTTGGTCGACCACACGGTAAAAGTCAGCAGCAGGCACATCAATCCTCTGAAGCCCCTCAGCAGCGATATTCACGAATTCCGGGATATTGACGGCGCGGTTGGCCGCGGTCGACCCCTCAATATAGATCGCGGGACTGTCATTGCCTTGCGCATCGATGTGAGTCAAGTACATCTGCGTGTATGGTGAGCGACTCTTGGACGAGAAGACCAGCCAACGGCCATTCGGGGAAAAGCTATGCCAAGAATTCATAAGCGAAGTGTTACAGCGCATTCGACGTGCGACCCCACCTGCGGTGGAAACTATATACAGTTCGCTATCGGGTCGCATCAATTGGCCATTGCGGCACTTGACAAATACAATCCAGCGGCCATCCGGAGAAACCTTGGGGAAATTGTTGCTCATGCCATTGAGTGAGGCACCCGCAATCGGCTCCGGAGTTCCGCCTTTACCTCCATTAAACGGAATCCGATAAAGGCTGTACTGGATCTGAGTTTCATTCTCATCATTTGCATAGCGCGCCGGCTTCTGCCCCCGCACGTAGGGGTCCCTAGCCTCGGCGCGGGCAAAGACAATGTAACTTCCATCGGGGCTCCATACCCCGTCTGTCTGGACATATCGAGGATCGTCGGCGCCAGGAAGGGGTTGTCGGCGGCCCGTTGTCCGGTCATACCACTCCAGAATTCCACGGGTGGGATAGAAAACCTGGAGAAAGCGATAATCCTTAAAATTGGTGACGTAATAAGTGCCGGGTAAATCCCGTTCGGGTCCAGCGAAGGTGGTCAGAACATATCGCCCGGTCGGTGAGACCTGTGACATAAAGCCTACTCTGGACTTTCCGGCCGTTTGATCAGTGTTCCATGCGACAACGTCTTCATTACGGATGGTTGTTTGGGGACGGACAGGAACGATGGCATATAGGCCTTTATCATTGCGTGGGCCGTCGACGTCGATACCCAGCGTTTTTCCGTCGGCGGAAAAGGAATGGCAGTTTGCGCATGTGGGCATGTCGTGCAAGACTACGCGGCTTTGCGACTGACTTATATCGCGAAGGCGCCAGTTGATCAAATGCACTGCATCTGGGGCTAATGGCTGGACCACGCCGCCCTCTCCCGTAGAAGGCATCAAAGGAAAATCCAGGTCTAAGATCGGCGCACCTACCGGATCCCTTGAAGTACTGAGGGTTGCCCTTCCGACGGATACTGTGCTTGCGAGAGTATTGTCGCTGACTCCCGAAATCACAATTGTAGCTGCCTGATCAACAGAGTGTCGCTTAATTGAGGCCCATGTCTGTGCGTCTGGTGTCCAGGTGTGATCGGCCGCTTGTTGTGGCGTAAGCGTGGGAAGTTTGTTGCTATCGGATACGCAGCGCGGGTCTATCTCCCCAATGCGCATGCGTTTGCCCGCAGTAATGACGTGAATTGGCAGTGAGCCATCCGCAAAGGTGATCTCGATTTGCCATTTTGAGGCCGACTTGTTGGAGTCACGCCAAAGAAAGGTCGGTGGCGTAATCTCCGGCGGGAAGATCGAGCCGTCCTCTGGATAATCCACAGTAATCGATCGTGCGGCACTTCCTGAAGAAACTGAGTCTTCGCTTGGGGGCAATTGAGCGGATGATTCAGCTGCCAATGCGTGTTGAGTTGTCAAAGCGGGATAGACATACGCACAACACGAGCTAATCACAGCGGCAATCAAAAGCGCACTCGGTCCGAGTACAAGAACAGCAACACAATTATGACCTTCTGCCCTTCTATTGTGCATGCGCTCATACCTCGAGTAAACATCAGATCAAATTGGAGGCCTTATGGAACCTACGCTAGCAGGCACCCCGGTCACACTCAGTCATCCCCCCACATTACCCTGATCTTCCCTCATGGTTCCGGTCATTCACTCGATAAGCGTTGCGGATGACGATAGGCGCGGTCACTGCTCAACTGGCGAAATGTTTGGGAAAATCAGACAATAGACCAACCTCGGACACGTCGAAGTTCTTAAATCCTAATTTGAGCGCTGGCGATTCAGCTTTGACTCTAAAATCGCTCTTGACCGCGTCCACAAACATGGGATCAGCCAGGAGTGAATGCTGGTCGTAACCGAGCGCTTGCCATTGTTCAAGAGAGCATTCAGTCGCGTGGTCGTCTCGTTGGTGGTACTCAGCGGAGAACTGGCCGGCATCAGTGAAGAACAAGTTGTAATCCATCTCTTCCACAAAGCGCCCCTGGATTGGCGCTCCCCGTATCTTATAGAAGCTCCCTGACTCGTTCGCCGTTTTCTTGCGGATCACTATAATGTTGCGATTGAACCGATCATGGTTTCGTTCATAGCAGTTCCAGAAAGCCGGCGGGGAGCTGGGATCAATAAAAATGTTATTCTCTACAGTCCTATAGTCACCAGGGCTCTGCGTGATACTTAGACCGACACAGAGATTGTTGTGAATATGATAATGCGAAGACCCATCATCAAAATCCAAACCATGCATACTCTTCAATGGGTCCTCGTGAAAATAGTTGTTCCTAATCTCGGTGATGTATCCGTCCTCCTCGGGATAGTAAAAGGTATAGCCTTCTTCATTTTCGTGATAACCCGAAGCGTGCGAAAAGGGTCCATGGTTTTGCCCAAAACACCAAAACCTTCCCCTCCCCCAAGAATTGAAGGGTCCATGGTCAGTTGTTTCTCTGACTGTGTCGTGAATTTCATTAAATTCAATGACGTGGCCTCCGCCCCATCCGTCATTTAGGCAAATGCCCGCCCGCGGCAGGTTGTAGATCAGGTTGTGGCTAATAGTATTCCGCAGAGCAACCGACATGAATACCCCGGCGATCTGCTTGCCAAAGACTCCACAATCGTGAATGAGGTTGTTTGAAATCAGGTTTTCAGTAGGTACCGGATGGTTGGTGCCTTGTATCTGACTCTCAGACCCAACCAAACAGACTGCACTATCGCCTGCTTCCGTAATTTTATTGCCGGAAACTCTAACCCTCCGGTTGTGGTTGTTGATGAATATGCCGTTTCCGCCAACGGCATCGACGAAACACTTCTCCACGCTGCAATCTTCCGCTCCGTCCATGAAGACAGCTCCGCCCCGATGGATTGTCCAATCTCCCCGCGACGGAGCCTCATACTGCTTTAGGAAGGTGCTCGTGGCATGGGCAATCCTGAAGCCTGATATTCGAATGTGCCTAACGGGATATTGCTGAGAACCGCGGAACTCGATTACCCGTTCCAATGCTGGCACCTCGACTTTCGCATGGCGAAGGTCCACGCCGGGGGCAGGCATGTAGTAAAGAATTCCATTTTCCGAATCGAGATACCACTCGCCGGGCGAATCGAGCTCCTCGAAGACATTTTCGATATAGAATCTCGAATGGAAGGTTTCACCTTGAGAATCCGCGGCATAGAGCTTGCTCTTGCCCAATCCCGTAGCTGCTATGCCAAATTCAAGAGCATTGACTTGGAAGCCGCCCCAGCCCAATTTCACGACATGGGCATCCCAGTCGACATCCTTGACCTGCCACTGCAAGGATCCCCAGTAGTCCAGAGGAAACATCTGTACTACAGCCTTCTCGGGTCTTGACCACCGCTTTTTCGTAAATGTCGCAGGGTCAAAGTGAAACTGGGTTGGCGGCCATGGTTCGGCTGCCGCAGCCACGTCTATATATCCGCTCCCCCAGACCAAAGGGTCGTTTGTGTCATAGCTCGGAAACCGAGCTCTGATCTGACGTTTTCCGTCAATGAACAACTGCGTGAAGGGTTCCTGCCTGCCCTTTTCCTTCGGCAATGCACACATCATGATGCCATCTTTGTAAGGCTCCCAATTGCAATCCAATTCCCGGCCCCCACTCAACGTAACCTGTTCCCCCGGATAGGGTGCGTAGGTGACGGGAGTGTCGGGAAATCCTGAGTCGGGAAGCTCGAAGACCAAGGGCTCTGGCAGGTAATAGGTGCCTTGGCGAACCCATACATTAATAGCGGTATGAGTCTTTTCCTTCAGCAACCGAACCAACTCACGCGCTCTTGTCAGGCTGGCCAGAGGCCGTACCTTTGTCCCTGGGTTCCTGTCATTTCCGTCTCCAGCGACATAGATCTCGATGCCTCCAGATGAGTGAAGCAAATGCTCATCACTGATCTGGCGATCACACTCAACATCATCGATGTTCTCGATCCCGCCATGAACCACCGCACTCAGGGCGCCAAGTAAGGGTGAATTGGCGACTGGTCCAAGGGCCGCAAGATAAGAAAGTAAAGTACGGCGTGTCGGGCGCATGGACTTCCTCCTATCTCATCCACAAATTCCACTACGGTAGACCATGCGGAATGAATACGTACTATTTGGAAAGCCGTAGACAACGAAAAAGGAAAAACACGGCCTTCATATATGCGCCATCCACTGCCTACGAGCCAGCGCCTCGCAAATTACTGTGAACGGACCACCGGCTAACAGCCGGTGGCTTCGGTGTTACGGCTGAAAGCCGGATTGATCGGCCATGCGTCCGATATTGCTGCTTCAGCTTTGTTGCTTTGAACGCCTTTGTGCTTACTCCGTCCCTCGTGGCCTAAAGACAGCTAAAGGGCAAGAACAAGTGCTACCGCCGCCTGAAGGTGTGGGGTTTACCGATCCCCGATAGGCGACTCTAAACCCCTGCAGACCTACACACCATCCCGCCATTCATTGAACATGCCTTCGCAATCGGCTTCACCTCGAACGTGCGGCGTCTGCGTCGCAACTCTGCCGCCAACAAGCAGCGGGGCAATAACTTGTGCATGGCCCCGCTGCCCTTGGGTATTTCGTCAGAAAATTATTTTCAGCGCGAACTGAATCTCTCGCTCTGTTTGAGCGGTAGACAAGATCTGGCCAAAAGTCGTATCAGTCAGAGTCGTGTCAGGTACTCCCAATGATTGATGGTTCGGAGCATTGAAAAAATCTGCTCGAAATTCTAGCTTTCGAGCCTCTGCTCCAAGCGGGAAGTCCTTCATCAAGGATAGGTCAAGATTTATCACTCTAGGCGATCGTAGGTCATTTCTACCTTCGGTGCCAAAAGTAAAGGGTGAGGGAGTAATGAAGCATCCGACATTCACGTAGCTCCGTCCCTTGCTACTGGTGTACGGGCTACAGCCTGCTGATCTATCCGCTCTCTCTACGACGTTGCCCGTGTTTGGGATATCTCCTGTTGCATTGTTGTTAAAGGGTTGGCCCGAGCGGGCTGTAAAGATCCCACTAAAGATCCACTCGCCAATCATCTCGTCAAGAACCCTGTTCGATACATTCAGTGCTTGACCTTGGCCTATCGGAAGCTGATAAACGTAACTCACACTCAGGTTTTGTGGAATATCAAACCCCGCAACGCTTCGATCCGCCCGCAGATTATATGGATTCTGGACGCTACAGCCCTCTGAACCGAAGAACCCATCGCATCCTAGGTCGATAGTTTTTGACCATGTATACGATCCGAGCAACGTCAGCTTCGTGCCGATTCGTGATCGTGCCTTGAACTGAAATGAATTGTAGTTAGAGTTTGCGACACTCTTGTCGTAGTAGGTTGGGGTAATGTACGGGAACGGCTGGCGAGTACCTAGGGCAGTCAGGTTTCCTTGGTTGTCATAGGTAGTAATCGGCCCCGGCCCTGGATAGAGAGCAGTGTTTCGATACGAGCCCGAGTCAAGACGGCTGCTGTGCGATCCTACATAGTCAGCCTCAAGCACGGTATCACTGCCTATCGCCTGCTCAAGTCCAAAATTCCATTGGATGGAATACGCATTTTTGTAATATGGATCAATCATCCAATTCACTTGGTTAAACGGCGTCGGTGCCGGGAGGATCTGTGAGCCGGCGCCTCCGAGGCCAAGAGGATTTTGCCCCGTTGACGGATCGGGAATTGTGTTGTTCAGATTATTTTTCAAGAGGAAGTTCGTATCAGGCCAATTCCCTTGATAATTGGTAGCCAACTGCTGGATTGCAGCCCAGTTGTCGAAGAAGCGTCCGCCGCTAGCACGAACCACAGTCCCCGGCTTGACCTCATACGTGACTCCAAGTCTCGGTTGCCAGTTATCGAATGTGTTGTGAATAATAGATCCATTCCCAGATGGTGTGACCACGACATTGGCCGGAAGGGAACCGTCCGTAGTGGGGATACAGGGAGAGGCACCGGTTGAGCAGGCTGGAGGAACCCGTGCAAGAATATACTGTCCTGTATCAAGATCCGTGTCACCTACAAACTGATTCCCTTGCGTCAGGGATCCGTAAATAGGCCAAAACGTTACATCGTACCGCAAGCCTGCATTGATTTGCAGCTTGCTAGTTGCCTTCCACTGATCCTGGAAATAGAACCCGTCTTCCCAGCCCCCGTGTGTCGTAATGGCGACGTTGCGTCGATTGACCGCATTGGGTAGCCCAAGCATATAGGATGCGAACGCATTTCCAGTAGCAGCGCTGCTCTCCAAGTTGGATGTTTGATACGATCCATAGTTCTGATTGACGAAGAGGATCGGTTGATTGTTATCGTTCGTATTTAAGTCAAAACCCATCTGGAAGGTATGTCTCCCTCTTAATATAGTTACATCAGCCGCACCCTCCCAAATATTTGCGATTTCATTCCCCTGATAGTTGCCTTCGGGAAGGCCCGCATATCCGCTGATGTTCTGTCCTGGATTAAAGGTTCTACCACCCTGGTATCCCGTTGCGTACAGGGAATTGAAGCCTCCCGTCTGCCACGCATTTGTCAAGCTCCCAGGGAACACGTTTTGCGTTAGAGCCCAAGACTCAGTTCTACCAAAGCGCCCCGAAATGATTTTGCTTCCGGTCGAAGAGGACCAGGTTGCAGAGCCACCAAAATTATCCCCCTTCTGCGTGTTTGAATTGATAACGGAAGGAATTCCCGTGGCACTGCTGGATGGTTCATTGAATTGCGCAAACCGAAACCACGCTGTTAGTTGATTCGTGAATTGCTGGTCAGCTCGCATTGAGAAGCTGTTACTGTTGGTGACGTTAGGTGTGGCGTCTGTAAAGTTGAACCCGTTCTGCGCCACCTGTGAAGTGGTTGGATAGAAAAGCTTCGCGTATTTGATTAGGTCTTGGTTAATGAGTGAGGACGGGATCTGGTTGGACGGGAACGGATCTCGCAAGTATTGCCCGGGGTTATTGGGGTCAGGACGAGTTGTAAATGGATTGTAAATCGGATTTGCATCGGCGCTGAAGTCGCCTGATAGTTCCGCTTGTGTCGGAATTACCTCTACAAGTTCTGCTGATCGTGTGGCACGGAATCCTTCATACGCTGCAAATACAAACGATTTAGGTGCCTTGCCCCTCTGCAGGAACTTCGGAAATAGCGGGCCGCCTCCAGCGCCGCCGAACTGATTCTGCTTGTAGGGAGTCACTGAAGTATTAAAGGTATTTCTCGCGTCAAATGCGCTATTTCTCAGAAACTCCCACACATCCCCATGATAGTTCTGTGTGCCACCTCGAGTTACAACGTTGATGATGCCTCCCAGTGATCCTCCGAAGGCCGAGCTGTCGTTGTGCGATTGAACTTTGAACTCCTGAATGTCGTCAATGAT
>JABEUP010000068.1 GCA_013044365.1 Acidimicrobiaceae bacterium | reverse complement strand
TGGACCGGCAGACTGGAAAGCGGCAGACCTTCCCGGAGGCGGTCCGCAACTGGTAGTAACCCCACTCTGCACTATGGGCTTTGACCCGGAAAGCCTTCGGATGCGGCTTGAAACGGTTCATCCCGGCGTGGAGGTGGAACAAGTTCGCGCTGCGACTGGCTTCGACCTTATAATTCCAGATTCGGTTCCAACCACACCCGAACCGACTTCTGAACAACTCTCAATACTTAGAGCACTTGATACAAACGGACTCTTGAAAGGAAAATAACAAATGTCATCCAATGACAGGTTCCAAGGCAAAACCGCAATCGTCACTGGAGCTGGAAGTGGCGTGGGACGCGCCATAGCTCTGGGACTGGTAAGCGGCGGTGCCAACGTCGTGATAGCTGATCTGTCCCCGGAACGTGCCGAAGGCGTCGTAAAGGAAATCAAGGCAGGCGGCGGCTCGGCTCTAGCAGTCTCGGTCGACGTAGCCGACGCCAGCGCAGTACGGGATATGGTAGCCAAAAGTATCGCGCACTTTGGAAAGATCGACATTCTTATCTCCAACGCCGGCTGGGACAAAGTAATGCCCTTTGTCGAAACCGATGAGACCCTTTGGGACCGCGTTATTGACATCAACTACCGCGGCCATGTGGCATGCGCGCATGCCACCGTCCCTCACATGATTGAAGCGGGATACGGAAAAATTGTGTTCATTGCCTCCGATGCCGGACGGGTGGGATCCAGCGGCGAAGCTATCTACTCCGGCGCCAAGGGTGCGGTAATTGCCTTTTCCAAAGCGCTGGCACGGGAAACTGCCAGAAAAGGCATCAACGTGAACTGTGTTGCCCCTGGCCTGACTGACACGCCTATGTTGGCAAACGTGAGCGAAGGCAACGAAAAACTTATGGGCGCCATCATCCGCTCAATTCCGCTCGGCCGGGTCGGTACTCCAACCGAGGTTGCCAATGCCGCCCTGTTCATGGTCTCACCTGAAGCCGACTACATCACCGGCCAGACTCTTAGCGTCAACGGTGGCTTGAGCATGATCTAAGCTTTATCAACCCACCACTTACTGCCCTGGCACCACCTGGCCCGTATCGTCATTGGAACCGGTTCGGACCAGCAGCGAGGGCAGTTATTTATTTAAGGTTCTCGTGTTATCCGATACGGGACCGGGCCGCACTTTAAGACGGTGGAGGTAGGGAGCATAATCCCTTAAAAACACCCTAGGAATTTCGATCTGTATTTGCCGATGCAACAGCAAATCAATGTAGCCGAAGTTGGCAATGTTAACAAACCCAAAGACTACATTTGGCGCCGGTCAAAGACTCGGCGCCAAATGTCAATTATCCGGATGAACTAAGTGGTTCGGGACACTGGATCCCGCAATCAGTCAGCCAGTACTCCTATTGCAGCGGGGAAAAGCATCGAATCCTCGCGGTCTATGTGACTTGTCAGCAACTCCGAGAAATCGGCGCAACCATCAAAATCCGCGATACCCTTTTCCAGATTCGCATATATCTGGTTCCTTAACGCCAATATACGGACATGCTCCTCGACGAACACTTCGATCATAGCCTCACCAAGCATCGAGGCTATACCGGGAAACAATACGATGTCTTCGGCACTACTGTGCTCATCAAGCCCCGCAACGAGAACTCCGCTGCCGCTAGCCAATGCACTCTGAACAACATCAGAATCTCTAGCATCAACACCGGCATCAATCTTTTCCAATACTTCGCGCACCTCGATGTGCTCTGTACCGAATTGACCAATAAGAGCTATAAGTTCAGAATTAGTTGCCATTTTGTGCCACCTCCGCGTGATGTGCCCGCGTGTAAATCACGACGTATTTTTGACAGGCTACTACTGCGCATCCGGCACATTGTGGACCAATGTCTTCGGGAATGAGATCGCTCGTAGTAACCTCATAACCGAGATCGGTATACATTTGAACGAGTTCATTTACCCTGGTTACATCGGCCTCAAAGCGGCGGTCCCAGCCCGCCGCCATGAGTTCAATGTCCCGATGGCTGCTCATTTTGTACCGACGGCACCCGCACGCGCGCCAGACCTTATCTTCTCAAGCTGGTAACGGGCCAATGTCGCAGCACCAAGAGCTGATGCGTATTGCACCATGTCTCCCTCGGCAACGTTTACATCCGCTTTAAGCAGATCCCTAACTGCCGTTACCATCGACGGGTACCGCATGATCCCACCAATCAACGTGACTTCCTGCTCCATCTTCACGCGCTTCATCAACTGGACAGACTTTCCAACCAGTGAGATGATGGCACCCTGCATGATGTCAGAAGCTGCGACACCCTGGGACAGGTGGTTGATAACTTCTGCCTCCGCAAACACGGTGCAAACACCCGAGATAGGTATATCTAAGGTCGAGGTAACTGCCAAGGGACCAATGTCCTCGGTACCAAATCCCATGTAACGGGCTGTCTTTTCCAAAAACGCGCCCGTGCCAGCGGCACACTTCTCATTCAGACGGAAAGAAGTTACTTGCTTGTTCTCATCACATCGTAACGCCTTGACTGACTGTCCTCCAACATCGAGGATTGTCCTGGTTCCGGGAAATAAAGCATTCGCTCCCCATGCTGCAGAGGTAAGATCCGTCACGTTCAACTGGCTAAAGACCGTCTGAAAACGTCCTAATCCAGTCGCCACTACGTAATCCACCGCATCTCGACCTATACCTGCCATCTCCAAAAGGGTATCGTAGGTCTGCTCAGCGATCTCACCAGGCTTGTAGCCGGTACGATTCAGCGTCCGCGCAATGATCTTATTGCCGTCGTCAAGCAAAATGGCCTTAGTGTAAGTAGCCCCGACATCAAGTCCTGCAGTGATAGTCATTACTTCACCTCCGCTAGACCGTGCGATTCGCGACCGGCCTTGATTCGATCCATTGCAAACAGTGCCGCACCCAAAGCTCCCATGAAATGTGAATCGCTGCTCACATTACAATCGAAGCCCAGTTCCTCATTCAGAACCGTCACCATACCGATATTGTTTGCCACACCTCCGGTAAAGGTGACCTCCTTGTCTATACCTACACGGCGCATAAGGCTCAGTGCCCTGGAAACGACCGAGTGGTGCACTCCAAGAAGCACATCCTCAACTTTCTTACCTTTTCCTATAAGGGAGAGAATCTCGCCATCTGCAAAGACGGTGCAGGTAGTTGATATCTTGGTTGGCCTTGTCGACCTTAGAGCAACCGGTCCAAGCTCACCCAGCGGAACGCCGAGCGCGCTGGCTGCCGCGCCAAGGAACCTACCGGTACCGGCTGCGCATTTGTCATTCATAACGAAGTCCAGTATCTCACCGCTAGGGGTCACCTTTATTGCTTTGGTGTCCTGGCCACCCATGTCAACCACAGTCCTGGTCCCGGGGAACATATGAACAGCTCCTCTGCCATGACAGGAAATCTCAGTAGTCTGAGAATCACCGAAGGTAACCTTGTAACGGCCGTATCCGGTACCGACAACGAACTCGACGCCCTCTTCCTCCTCGTGGATATTGCCGTCTCTAAGCGCAATGTCGAAAGCAGTCTGTGCAGCTACCACTACGTTTGAGCCAGTGTCGACGAGTGCTCTACCTACGATCTGCAGATCCTCATTTATGATAACCGCTTTGGTTTGAGTCGATCCAACGTCGACTCCTCCTGCATAAGCCATATCTATTTCATCTCCTCTCCAGCCGTCAGGCCGAACTACCTGCTCTCTCCAGCACTCTGTCTTACCCTGCGTGTTGCGAGTCCCTCAAAAAATGCGTCGATTCGGTTCTTCAACTGCGCTTCTGACACTACCCGCTTGTCCATGTGGTCGGACTCTACGAACAACGTCGCCGCACCGGATTCCTCTATCACGGCACGCCGGTTATCCGCAAGACCTGTTGATACCGTTCGACAGGACTTGATCGGGTGGTACACAACACCGTCGATGCCAAATGGCTCGATGGTGTCAACGATATTGCGGTTCGAATAGAACATCGTGTCCATAGCATCCCTGGTTGTAACCAGTAGTCCCTCAGCCAGGCTGTCCAGCGGCCTGTCGAGATCGTATTGGAATCCCGTGTTCGCGCCTCCTGAGGCAAACCACATGTAACTGGAGCCCACGAACGCACCTCCCCACTCGGTGAACATTTCATTGAAACGCCTGAAGATCGGGTAGCAGGGAACTCCAACGAATACCAAACGGTACTTCTCTTCAAATGTGGTACCGATACCGTTGGCCACCTTGTACTCCATCTCCTCGACGAGATCGGTGAAGTACTTTGCACCCTCTGCGCGACCCCGGAAACCGTTAGCTACACCGAGGTATACCGTTCCATCTGTAACCGCGTTGTAAGGAGCCGGCTTTGCCTTGTTCAGTTCGATAAGCCGCTCGTATCTCTCCATCATTACGTTGGTGTGATGCATCGTCTCACGCAACCGGTCGATATCGAACTTCTTGCCGGTTACAGTCTCACATACTGTGATCAGCTCGCCGATCTGACCCCGCACGTACTTGAGATCATTCTCGAAATCAACATGTCCGCTCCATGTGTGCCTTCCCGCAGCCCGTGAACCGGGGATGTCGATGGTGACGCTCGGCATGTTGTACATGCGCTCCCAGATCTCCGCCCATTTAAGATAAGTGTTACAGGCGTTGGTGTACACAGCCATCGATGGCTTAGGTATCTTGCCCATAGGGTGGTCACCGCCGCGAAGCTGAAGACCGACATCAGCCTTCACGTAGGCACAAACGTCGGCAGAAAAACCGTAGTCCTCGCCTTGGGCTATGTAGTCATCAGCAACGTGCCGTACCGCAGTTTGGAGACCATTTACTTCGGGAAAGATCGTGTGAATGTCGAATGACTGAAGAACCTCCGCAAGGCTTCCCATAACGAACACGTATGCGCTGTGCTCGCCTCTTGATGGAGCCGTTGTTAGTTCTTGATACCAGTCTCTGAAGAGCTGGTTGCCGTCCTTGTTACCGCGACCTATGATTGACGACTTGTCTTTTGTGGCTGCGGCACCTTGCGGCAAATTTGAAGTGGTTGTTGACATGATGCCCTCCGTTATGCAAAGAGTAGGTTCTCGATAAATGTTTCGAGCTGGATTTCAAGACTGTCAAAGTTCGCCATCCGCTCTTCAAACTCAGTAACGAAGTAGCGGATACCTTCGTCATCTAAAGCCTTGGTGTAAGCCACTTGCTCATCCAGACCCGGCTCGCACATTTTTGCCGCTGAGATAATCGCGGCACCAGCATTAGCGGCCTTAATCTGTTGAAGAAGCATGTGCTCCTTTGGCTTATTCATGTCGTGCTGCACAGGGCTGTACGAGGACTGGTCCAGGTACGCCGATGCCAGGTTGGCGAGAGGATCGTCTCCAAGTGCGATGTCCTCTGTTATATATCTCATCCCGACCAATAGATCGTCATCTACTACGTATGAGAACTGCGCAATCGTATGAAGAAGATCAAGAGGAGGCTGTTCGCAGAAACCGCCGGAAAATACGAGACGCATGCGGTCTTGTGGAGTCGCAGAACGCCCACGGATTTTCGGAAGCGCCCATGAAAGAAGCTCATTGTGCTCCTCTCGCGGAATCATACCACCGACTGCAAGAAGCACATACGCCTCATCGACTGCCAGCAGCCAGGGCGTGTCGCGCTTGATAGCGTACAGCTCCCTTAGTAATGCCCTGTTCTTGTTGAACACCGTCATAGAAGCCCGAAGCTGGTCGGTAGTAATTTCACGTCCTGCAATCTTCTCAACTTCACGGGCGAGTCTGGCATATTCTCCACGGAGATACGCCGCCGCGTGACTTGAATTCGGATTCTGCGGAAGATAAAGAATCTCACAGGGATAGTCAAAGTTCCGACCCCACACAGCCGCCAGGTTTCTTGCAGAGTCGCAAATCGGGTGAGACACAAACATGTCAAGAACAACTTGACCGCCCAGCGCGATTTCCAGCGAGGTCTTCAGAATAGAACAAAGGTAGGAGCCAAAGTGCGACTCTCCATGGCGAGGCTCAATCTGCGCTCCACGTACCTTGAACGGCAGCAAGCCGGCAGCATCGACAATCTCTTCAGGAAAATATACCTGAAAATGTCCAACCACCTTACCGCCAGCTTCACGCCATTTCTTAACGGTAGGGAAATCTGGATCTTCCACCAAATCCCTGCACATTATTAATGCATCATCGATGGACATGTTTTCGTATGAATCTAAAAGACGCGGCATCGTCATCACCCTTTCACCGAATCTGTACCGGACTTGCCCGCTGAATTTGACGAGCCATCATCCAAAGCACTGCCACAATTGCCACAAAAACTAAACTGAGACGGAATAAAACGTGAACCGCACGCTGGACAACTCTTTTGGTATGCCCCCCATGGAAACTCCGATGAGCCGCCTGATGCCGCCCGCTCACGCAGCATTCTGTATCCGGGCTGACGCTTCTCAACGAACGCATTCATGCCCTCAATCGGTTCGAAACTTGAATAGTGGATAGAAAGCCAGTCCCGCGCATGACCGACGGTCTGATGCCAAGCCAAATCCTTCCAGAAATTGGTTTGCTGCTTGGTATAACGCGTGCACTCCGGGAACTGCTCGATGAGATCTGTTGTCAATGCGTTGACTGCCTCGTCGAGCTTTGAAAGGTCGATCGAATATCCGTCCTGTCCTTTCTTTGCCTTAGAAATCTGCTCCGGAGAAGCGTGAACTATGAATTGGCCGTCTTTTACTACAGACGGTACAACTTCATTAACTAATCCCCACTCCAGAGCCTTGTAAGGCAATATTGGGCGGTTGAGCAAGACCATCTCCCGGGCGCGGCGGTCACCGACAAAAATTGGCAGCCACTGAGTGGCACCGCCAGCCGCTACGCTACCAACTTTGGTACCGACCTGGCCAACGTATGCATGCTCAGCAATGACTGATAAATCACAGGCAAGATGGCTCTCATTACCTCCACCCACTGCCATACCGTTTAGCCGAGCAATTACCGGCTTACCGGAGTTAGTGATACTCTCGATGTAGGCACTGAATAGACCCATATATTTCCAATAATCGTGCGGTGACTTCGTGTATTCTCTTTCATATTCCTTTACATCACCACCTGTGCAGAATGCCGTCTTGCCGCTTCCCGTATACACAATCACCGCAACTTCATCGTCGAATGCCGCTTCCCTGAATGCTGCGGCAAGTTCGATCAACGCCCGAGTACTGTAGGCGTTGTAGGAATCAGGACGATCTATTGTGATCGTTGCTACCCAATCAGCCTTGGAATACCTGACTTGGGTAAATTCGACGGCAGGAAGTTTTTCAAAAGCCATTAATTATTGCCTCCTAGCTCGGGCTCTGCACGATAAATACTACATACTTGTTGACTGCGATCTCTAAGTTGTAGTATAAAACCACCGAATATAGGTGTCAAATTGAGGAGAAGAAATTTATTAACTTAACAGGTTAATATTTATCTATTCTATTTAAATAGCTATTTACCAGCTATTTAGGTGATCCCGTTCAAAGACGTCACTGTAAAATTACGGCAGCCAGAACTGGCCAAATGGGGTCCACTCCTCCGAAAGTAGTGGAGTTAGTACTTTACAATTACTGACTTTGCCGGCCAACTCCCGCTCGAAGCAGCGAATAATCGATCTATTCTCGTTTGTTTTCAATACCAGCATACGAAATCCACGGCAAATAGTAAATGCAGCAATGGGAATTGCCTGAAGAATTAAACTGATTGCATTGGCTCCTCCTTAAAGGTGACCAATCAGCAATAAAATATTCTTGTTTAAGACTTCGGACTTGCTGCGGTCTCAAATCAGTTTGAAACGTCTGAAGGACACCCGCGATATCACGCAGCACCCAAACTCTAATAAAATCACCTCCATTACGGAATTGATTTAATTTGGGGGTAGACCGAAGCATTTAGACTCGATTCCGTCCCCTTTGTCTTTCAAGGTCGCCCCGCCGGCAAAACCCACGGAGAAGACACAAAGGAGTAACTCTGAAAGGTAAGCTCAATGACAAAGTCACTTGGACACGGAGGCGTCTGACCTGATGGCACCGGTGGGTTCAACCCGTGGGCAAGGCTTTTCGGCACTTAGCGGGATGACAGTCAATTCCAATCACATCACTATTGCGGGGATAACAAATGACGGTGACTATACCACCTGAAGTATCGACCTTTTTGGCCGGCAAACCTGTCATGGGAAGCGCGGAGCAAGTAGTACCGTTACTCACCATTGATTCAAACGGATTTCCGCACGCCTGCCTGTTGTCACGAGCTCAACTTGACGCAACCGATACTGAAGTAAGGGCTGCAATTACCAGCTGGGGAACGCGTGAAAACCTACGAAATCATGGGGTCGCCCTAATTCTGGTAACACTGGGAGACACGGTACACCACCTAAAAGTTGGAGTGTTACATGCCCATGACGAGAATCGGGTTCTGCTTGTGGCATTTGAATTAATTGCCTATAAGTCCGACTCACTCGGAATAGAGATACAGCCGATGACATTTCTGGCCGGACCTTGGATTTCGAGCCTTGAACACTGGGACGAAACTGCCATAATGCTGCGGTCGCTCGGCGACCGTTGAGAAAACTCCTCCTTGCGGCAGGAACTGAACCTATAAAATTAAGTCACTTTGGAATCTTGGTGACTCTACTTTTATTCAAGTACTTCCTGGCGTAACGATTCACACTGAATCCTCCGGAGCAAAATCCCTGTCTCAGCCCCAACGCAATTTGGATGGCATGTGACACACCGGATATCGCTCATTGCCATTAGCACTCAAAGAACCGCCGATACCAGGGACAACAATCTGCTATCGGCGGGCCAATAACAGATCGATCAGTCGTACTTCTCCGAGTAGACATTTTGTGGATCCATTCCCAGATCAATCAGAACAACTTCACAGAGCTCGACCATTTCCGGGGGACCACAAATATACGCCAGCTTCGCCTGTGACTCAGCAGTAAGCTCCGCCACCATCTCCTTGTCAATCCTGCGATGGTAGCGAGATCCGGGATGCCCGGGATCGCGGGTAAAGGTATGCGTCACGGTGAGCCAGTCCAATTCAGCCTCCAGGTCTTTGAGTTCCTGGCTGTAAATCACATATTCGGCCGATTTGGAGGAGAAAAGCAAATGCATTGGAACATTTAGCCCCTTTGCCTTGGCGTAACGGATCATCGACATGAACGGAACTACCCCGGAACCTGCCGATATCAGAAGAAGCGGTCCGCCCTTGTCCTCGCTCCAGACGAAGGCGCCGTACGGACCCCGAACCTCAAGAGTATCCCCAACCGCGGTTTTCTTTGCCAGCACTGGTGAGACCAAGCCGCCTTCCATCTCTTTGATCCCAAATTCAACCACATCAAATTGTGGGAATGGTGGCGAAGCAATAGAGTAGGCGCGCTGAATTGGCCTAGGACGACCTTCTACAGGGATTCTGATGTTGTAGTACTGGCCCGAGACAAATTCCGTCGGCTCCGGCACAGCTAGACGCAGAGTAGTTGTTTCTGGAGTCTCTGCAATAACGCCAATAACCTCAGCTACCTGCCATTTCGGAGCGGGCGCCTTCCGGGCTGATCTATCAGTCTCCTCTGACGATCCCTGATTTAGATTAATTACTTCACTTTCCATATTTATAGCTTATTCCGGCTTCCGTTAACCACCAAATCCGACACGTCTTCAACATCCACCATCCCAGCCAACCTCGAAGTCACGCGGCTCGCCGCAACCTCTTTGCGACCGGCCCCGGACCCCCCGCCGCTAGCTTCAGGAATATACCCACCTTCGGCGGTCAAAGCCCCAGTCCGACCATGAAACCCAACTGCTGGTTTTGCAAAGCTGGGCGAATGATCAGATAATCAAAGACTCTTGTGTATAACCATCTATTTCAGTACTTCAGATAACTGGAGATCTTCAAACTCGAGTTTAGATAATCCCAGAATTCCACACAGCACGGCTTCATTATGTTGACCCACTGTTGGCGCAGCATGGGTCACCTTGCCAGGAGACGCTGGCAATATGTATGGCGGAGCAGGCACTGCATGTTCACCCATATGGGCATGGTCCACACGCTGAAACGCATTGCGGTAAGTCAGCTGAGGATCGGAGTAAAGATCTCCCATGTCATTTACCGGAGCTGAATGAACCCCGGCCTTTCTCATCCGCTCCACCACAGCTTCCCGTAACTGGTTTTCGGTCCAACCCGTGATCAGCTCCTCAAGTTGATCCTCGTTATCTCTTCGGCCAGCGGCAGTAGAGAACTCGGGCTCCTTAGCCCATGGTTCTCCCACTTCAAGTACAAACCTGTTCCATTCCGCATCGTCATGGACACTGATGGCACACCAGCGCTGCTCGCCAGCACATGGAAATACGCCATGTGGCACGGCATTGGGATCGCGATTTCCATTGCGGTCCATTTCCTCACCATTGGCAAAGTAACGCACCAATGCGGGAGCCATGAACTGGACACCGGTCTCATATTGCGACAGGTCAATGTGGCATCCGACTTCGGTCCTGCGCACCTGCTCAAGCGCTGCAAGGACGGCAACGACACCATACGCCACAGCGATGTAGTCAATATATGGCCCCCAAAGAAGAGCCGGCTGGCGGTCTGGCCAACCGGTAAGCTCTGTAAATCCGCTCAGTGAAGTCAAATGCGAGCCGAATCCGGCGCGATTAGCCTGCGGCCCCGTTCTTCCCTGGTTGCAGGTGCTCAGAGTGACCAGTTTCGAATTGCGGAGTACCATAGCTTCGTGACCAAGACCAAGTCTGTCCATTGCGCCTGGAGTGAAATTCTCCACCACAACATCAGCCCTCTCAATTAGACGCACCGCGAGGTCTTTGCCCTTCTCCGTCTTCAGGTTCAATGATACGTCCAGCTTATTGTCATTGGTGATGGCAAACATTGCTGCCCGCTCGATCCCTGGAACGTTACCCGTATAGGGCGGATAGTTGGTACGGAATCCATCCAGACGCAGCATGCTCTCGACCCGGATTACTTCTGCGCCGTGCTCCGCCAGGGATTTCCCCACCGCTGGTCCAGCCCCGTAACCGCCAAACTCCACTACGTGGAGATCCGACAATGGACCCTTCCGCTCTGGCAAACCAGCCGTCATTTAATTCCTCCAGATACCGGCGACGCCACTCCACCGCGTTTGCCATCGATCCTCAACCAGCCATCGGGAAAACGCAAGGTCCGGCCAAGTTCGGGAACAAACTCTTCCGACCAAACCTGACGCGCCTCAAGCTGTTCGTCCGCGGCGATGTCAGCAGCGGTCGACACCACATAGGCGAGCATCCTTCGAACCTCTGCCTGGGCCAAAAACTCCGCCTTGGTCACTGTCTCGAGAAACACCGCAATCGCTGCCTCCATCTCGGAAACTTCGGCCAAGGTTATCGTGGCTACGTCGAATGTGCTCCAGTCCATATTTTTCAGAAATTCTGGAGCCATCCCGTTCTCATCCATCCACTCGACCATTCCCCGATTGGACTGCCTCCCGGCTGCTCCACCATAAATTGCCCAGGTGACGTAACCATCGCGGCAAGGCCAAATGTTACGCATAGCCGCGCCGTTGATATTACGGCCAACCAGATAGCCCCCAGCCCGAAGCGGATTCTCGCCAAGCAAATCGTAAAAGCTTGGTGCGTGAACCAGCGCCGGAAGAAGGCCAGCCTGGGCTGACATATCCACGTGTTGTCCCTGTCCCGTAAGCTGGCGAAAATGATGTGCAATCATCGTTCCCACTGCCGCATAACTCCCAGCCCAACAGACCGACTGGGGAAGTGTCATGCGCACCGGAGGACGGTCGGCATCGCCGGTGAGCCAAACGGCTCCACCGGCGGACATCAATTCAAGGTCAGAAGCTGGTACCCCTGCAAGGGGACCAGCCTGACCATAAGGTGTAACAGAAGTGAGAATCAGCGAAGGGTTTCTCTTTTGGAGAACCTCCCAGCCAATACCTAAAGCATCTAGGACACCAGGATTCTCACTTTCAAGTACGAAATCGGCCTCACTGACAAGTTCAAGAAAACGCTCCCGACCTTCTTCAGTGCTGAGATCCAGATCGAGACGGGTCTTGCCCATGTTGTAAGCAACCCAAGATGCGGAAATAGAGCCGGCAGGTCCCTCGATTACCGGGGCCATGTTGCGCCCCGGATCACCGCCTGGGGGATCGATCTTCATGACTTTAACACCAACATCGGCTAAAATCCGCCCGAGCAACCAGCCCAGCTCGCCGGTGAGGTCAAGAGCTCGGAGGCCGCTCAGCGGAGCAGAATTCTGCTCCACGGAGCTAGCCATATCAGCGCCCTGTTCTCGACAATGAGTGAACCCATCCATTCATGACCGACTTGGCGAGAGCAAGCTGATCTGCACTGAACCACTTACTCGCATCAACTCTATCCACCGGGTACACCGGCCTCATGAAATCGCTTTCATATCCGAAAGGAATGGTGGCATCAAAGCCCATACCACCCTCGAAGCGGGTGTTGCTCGCCGTCCACTCGCCACCACCGGCAGTCATTCGCTCCGAAGGTTGGAAAGTCTGGCCAATTCCACCGGGAACTGGGTTCAAGATATCGGTATGCGGATTGACTCGAGTCGTAAGCGCCCACATGATGTCGTCCATCGAGTAGATGTCAATGTCGGTGTCAACTGCAATTGCCAAACGCATACCCTGGCTACAGGAGATAGCCGCAGCGAGGAAGTTACGCTGCCAACCTTCTTCGATCTTGTTCCTCTTCTTGACCTGGATGATACAGCCGCCCCAGTCGGTCATCGAGTAGGGAATGTTAACGTCTTGCACGATACCTGGCTGCAGACGCTCGCAAAGCTCGAAAATCGCCGACTCTCGAACGGTGGTGTCAATGTTAGAGTCGTCGAGCGTGTGGACACCAAGCGGGAAGATGATTGGCTTGGACTCGCGCTTGCGGCGGGTAATCGCCGTCACATGGAATGTGGGAGCCTTGTAAGCCTTGCCCATGTAACCGGCCCACTCTGGATGGAAGTGGTAACGACCCTGAGTGTCATGGTCTTCTGATTCTTTGGTCTCGTAACGCTTGTCACGCGGCTTCAGATATCCTTCGAGAACAACCTCACAGTCAGCAACTGCGTATGCATCCACTGTCTTTGCTTTGACAAGTCGAACAGGAAAGCCTTGAACTGCACCGGCAACACCGAGCTCGTCTCCACCTTTAGGGAGAACGACGTAGTCGAAACCGCCACCGGCCATCAGAACTGATGACATTGGAAGACCGAAGCACATCGTGATCGGAATGCCCTCTTCCTCGTAGTAATGCTCGGTTATGACCTGCCACATGTGGGATCCCGGGCTGGCCTGGAAGGTTCCAACATTTCCCCAACGAAAGTTCATGCGGTTATAACCAATATGAGTACCGCCACTAAAGTGCTTACCCACTACAACACTGTTTCCACTTCCGATGGTCAATTCCGACTCAAGATGAGTGTGGCGGATTGGTACAACGTACTTGTTCACATCGAGATCGTCGGTAATGACTTCTTCCTGGCACGGAGCGCCATCGGTCATGATCTCCGGTGGGATTGGGTGCGTTAAGGCATGAGCAAGCTTGCGGGTTCGCTCCTTAGGAGTTGCCCAACCAAAGAGCTTGTCAACAACATCTATGTTCGAAAAAAGATTCGTTACGACTTGGTAGTCAGGATATCCTTTAACATTGTGGAATAGCATCGGCAGTCCGCCATCAAGATGCTTCTGGATGCCCGTCAGCTCAAGATCCCCAGATACCGGCACATCGGTCTCCAGCAGGAAACCGTTGCGGCGCATCCAATCAAGGCTACCGCGCAAAGAACGCTGGTCCTCTACTGAGGGTGCCCCAGCCAGATTTGTCGGCTTTACATCAAGGGTCATGAAATGTACCTCCGGGGTATATTGAAAAAGTTCCTAATGTAGGACCAAAAAAATAAGTATTCCACCGCCACGGTGGTTCTGTCAATTCTGTAATAGTATTTTTTCCGATATACAGAATCGAATTATTTTTTTTGCAGCAATGATCGTAACCTCCATAAAGGGTGCATTCCGCTCAACAGACCGGCAAATGCCATAACGCCCTAAGACAAACTTCGCCGCAGAAGAACAGCAAATTCTAGACCAGTTACCTGCCTCGGAGCCGGGAGTACTAATACCTTCAGAGTTGCAGCCTTCTAAAATTCTTAATGTCGCAAGAGATCTCCACTCCTGAAAGTACATGATCTCCAAGGACACGCTGACGGTGGTCACGATACCCATGCCCGGATTGAGACGCCAAGAGTACCCCTCCTACACATCAGGACTCCCCCGATAACTAATGACATCAGCAATCGACGGCATTCCCCTGCGCGCTGGGAATTGACATATTTCCCTACTGCTAATAGAGTCTTTCTATGGTCCGATGTTCGGACCAAATAGGGAGGCGTAATATGGCTCTGGCGGAACAGCCCGCCCCTAGCGAGGATCGTGCCGATCGCGGCCTGCGTGAATGGCTCGAAGTCACTGATGGACTAGGGCACTTGCGGCATATCTCCGGTGCAAACACGGAACAGGAGATCGGCGAGGTCGCCGATGTTCTTCAACACGAAGCGGAATCACCGTTAGCAATCTTTGACAAAATACCAGGATACGATCCCAGCTACCGAGTGTTGGTCAACAGCTTCGGACACACAGACCGAATCGCACTCACATTGGGACTTCCCTTCGGACTAGGCAAAGTAGAACTCTCCGACCAATGGCGCAAAAAGATCAAAGGACTTAAGTATATTCCTCCGAAGTTCGTCGCCGATGGCCCGGTCATGGAGAATGTTTTCCATGGTGACGACATCGACCTAACCAAGTTTCCAACTCCAAAGTGGCATCCGCTTGACGGTGGACGCTATATCGGTACCGGTTCGTTTGACATCACCCGTGACCCTGACGACGACTGGGTTAACCTGGGTACCTACCGCGTCATGCTCCACGACAAAAACAGTGTCGGATACTACATCTCACCTGGAAAGCACGGCCGCATGCACCGTCAGAAGTACTTTGAGCGTGGCGAGCGGTGCCCGGTAGTGATGGTATTTGGAAGCGATCCTCTTCAATTCCTCGCTTCCTGCACAGAGATTCCCTTGGGTGTTAGCGAATACGAATGGGTAGGTGCCGTGCGGGGTAGTGCGGTCGAGGTTATCAAAGGTCCAGTCACCGGTTTGCCAATTCCAGCCGATGCCGAAATCGTCATAGAAGGCTACGCTAGCGCGGATGATATGCGCATGGAAGGGCCGTTTGGCGAATGGACCGGATACTATGCATCTTCAAGTCGTAAGGAACCTGTTCTCCACGTAGAGGCTCTCTACCACAGAAATAATCCAATCTTGGTAGGTGCCCCTCCGGCACAACCACCGGATGAGGTTTCACGCTATCGTGCCGTCCTTCGTTCGGCTTTGTTGAGGGATGAACTCGACAGATTCGGTGTTCCCGATGTCAGCGGAGTTTGGCAGCACGAAGTTGGCGGAGCTCGAATGTTTACGGTCGTAGCTATCAAACAGCGCTACCCTGGGCATGCACGTCAAGTCCTGCACCTTGCTTCACAGAGCAGATCGGCGGCATATGCAGGCCGGTACACCGTTGTTGTGGACGAGGATATCGATCCTTCGAACCTCGAGGAAGTAATGTGGGCCGTCTCCACAAGAAGCGACCCTGCAACTTCAATCGACATTGTCCAAAGAGCATGGAGCACCCCGCTGGATCCTCGCATCACCCCGGATCAGAAAGCGGTTGGCGATTACAGTAGCTCGCGGGCTCTTATCGATGCCTGCAGACCATGGGAATGGCGGGACAAGTTCCCACCTGTAAACGTGCCTCCCCGAGAAGTTCGTGCAGCTGCACGCGAGCGCTGGGCACATCTCCTAGATAGCTAGCAGTCATTAGCACTTGTTGATAAACGAATATTTAGCCAGCCACGTTTGTGGCTGGCTAAATTCATCACCAAGAACTGCCGGAATAACCGAGTCGTCTATGGATTCTTCTAACGACATAAGTGCGCAATACCATATTCCGTCATTTGGTAGGCAATAACATTAGTCCTCCACCAGTCCGGTCGCCACATGGGCCCACAGGCTATCCGCGCCACCAACGACGACCTGCCGTCCGAGCATTTCTGACCAGTAACGCTCAGAGCCCCACTCCTGACGCCATGCCCAAAGGCGGCGCGTAAAGTGGTGAAGCTGGTATTCCTGGGTCATCCCTACCGCAGCATGAACCTGATGAGCGTAAGCTGCCACCTCAGACGCAGCACGAGAGGCCGTCGCATTGGCTGCAGCCACCTCAAACGCCGCACCCACACCGACGTCTGCGAAGCGGCGAGCCGCCACCGCTGCAGCGAATGTGGCCGC
>JABEUP010000067.1 GCA_013044365.1 Acidimicrobiaceae bacterium | reverse complement strand
TATCGAATAACAAGTTGCCAAGTCGACCTTAAATGTTTTACTGAAATCCCGTTCCGATATGGTAAAAGCAAGCAAAGCAATCCTGTCAAATTAGGATCGGGCTCGATGATCAAACGGGTAGTTGAATTCGCTGAAGCACTTCGCAGATCGAAGGTTCCGGTATCGCTTCTTGAGTCAATTGACGCCTGTAGTTCACTTGCTTCCTGCGACATTGCCGATCGGTCCGCGCTCAGGTCCTACCTTTCTGCGACTTTGATAAAGGATCACAGCCATCAGAAGGTATTCGATCAACTCTTTGAGTTGTATTTTTCACCAGGAACATATCAGCACGGAAATGGCGAGCTGCTTTCTTCCGAAGGCGGTGATGAAGCAGACGGAGTGTTCGACGATTTTGGTGATATTGAGCTTCGGGAGCTGATTAAGGAGAGTCTTTTACAAGGGGACGAAGTCCAGTTACATAACCTGTTGGCCTCTGCAGTTTCCAGATACGCAGGGATCGAGCCTGGCCGGCCGGTGGGCGGGGTTTATTATGCATTTAAAACCCTGAGGCAGCTCGATATGGAAAAGCTGAAGCTGTCCTTGTTCGATGCCCGTTTTGAGGAGATGGATAAGAGCGACTCACTTGGTATCAAAATGATGAATCGCGATATCGAGCTTGCGCTGGATAAGGTCAGGAAGTTGGTGGACGATGATATCCGGCGCAGGATAGTCGGTGATCGGGGAGCGGAGGCAGTTGCGCGGACTTTGCGTGCCACATTGCCCGAAGATATTGACTTCATGCATGCCAATGCAGACGAACTGCGCGAGATCAGTCGGGCTCTGGCAGCCTTGGCGCGCAAATTGGCTGCCAGGTTAGGTCAGCGGAGACGACGGGGCCACCGGGGCTCACTGGATTTTCGAAGAACTATCAGGCGTTCGATTGCGAATGGGGGAGTTCCTGTTGACCTGTTTTTTCATAAGCCTGTTCCGACAAAACCTGAACTGGTGATTGTGGCCGATATTTCCGGGTCAGTCGCCTCCTTTGCCCGATTTACCTTGTCAATGGTTTATGCGCTGTCCGAACAGTTTTCCAAGGTCCGTAGCTTTGTATTCATTGATGAGATTGACGAGGTAACGGAGATTTTTGAATCCAGCGACGATATTGAGCAAGCAATAAAGCTTGTTAGTACCAAAGCGAGAGTTGTTTGGCTGGACGGTCATTCCGACTATGGCCGGGTAATGGAAAGCTTTGTCGAACGCTGGGGAGAAGAGATAACTCATAGGTCGACAGTGATTTTCCTTGGGGATGCTCGCAACAATTACCATCCCTCGCGATCACAAGTGCTGGCGTCAGTTCGTATGAAAGCCCGCGCGGTGTATTGGTTGAACCCTGAGCCGTCCGCATACTGGGACAGCGGCGACTCGATCATGTCTCAGTACAGTGTGTATTGTGACTCTGTAGACGAATGCAGAAATTTACGGCAACTTCAGTCATTTGTTGAAAAGCTTGTATAAGATCAACTCGTTCTGGGAGTACTTTTGTCATCTAGCACAAAGGTGATTTTGGTGAGGCACGGCGCATCCCGGTCAACCGAAATCCAAATGGTTGCCGGCCACCAGGGTTGTCGAGGTCTGAGCGTCGAAGGAGTCCTCCAGGCCGAGTGTTTATCCCGGAGGTGGCTTCTCGAGCCGCCGTTCGATCAGCATCATCCGTTCGGTGGTGCATACAGTTCGACGATGAGACGCTCCGTGGAGACAGCGCTGATAGCTATTTCTCCGATGGGGATTTCATTGGACGGATCTTCGTGTGGCCTTTGTGAAATCCATCCGGGAGTAACGGATGGCATGTCCTGGCGGGAGGTTGCCGATAAATTCGGGGATTTTGATATATTCTCCAATCCGGAGTCGCCGATCGCACCGGGTGCTGAAAGTTGGAACCAAATGCGGGAGCGGGCCATCAATTTCATAGAATCTCTCATCTTGAGGCACAGGGGACAGACGGTCTTGATATTTACCCATCAGGGCGTCATCGATGTGACGCTTGAAGTATGGCTTGGGAGATCTCAACCACGCCCGGCATCATTTTCCCAGAATACTGGCTTGACCACGTGGTCGGTTGAAATCAGTGAGCTCGGGAAGTTGCATCCGGTGCTCAATTCATTTAATGACACCAGTCATCTTGTTTTGTACTAACAGGCGTAATCCGTGTCCACGTTGTAGGTGTAGTTTGATCCGGTTTGGATCAGCCAAGGCGTCCCGTTGGCGAACCACAGTGCCGTGTCAGTGCATGCCAGTTGTTGGTAATCAGGAGCAGCAATCCAGATTGGTTGAGGATGTGAATTTGAGCCGAGGAGCAGACCGCCGGTGACCAGCTGCCACTGATACTCGGTGGAGTAGATTCCCACCAATGCGCCCTGGGAATGTAGGTACTGTATTGCCCCTTCGATTACAGAATTGTTGATTTGAAAATCGGTTGACCAAGGACCACCTGTTTCAACATCCACCCACCAGATATTCGCAGTGATTCCAAGACTCTTAGCGTTTTGCAATGAATGCTGAGCCTCATTCCAACCGTAGTTGGTTGCCTGACAGACATAGTTGGAAGCAGTGCAATTTCCTGCCGGTCCGCTCAAGTAGACAGCAGGACTCGGTGCGATCTGCCACACTCCCTGGCTAAAAGGCGCTCCTAAAAAGGTGTACAGCTGCAGATTGCTGCCGGCAGCTGCGGCCTCTTCTTTGAACATTGTTGGATTCCTGTTGTTCAGGAAGGGATAACCGTCTGATTCGGCAATGGCAATATTTCCAAGAGACGGAGGAATGGATGTGGTATAGTTACTCATGTCGTAGCCGGTCGAGTGAGGAATGAACGGATTGGTTGCTGTGTCAGCAGCGATAGACACAATCGGTCCTGGAATCGGTTTTCCGCCCATCGATCCATAGAATACGGCGTCGCCAAATGAGAATATCCCACCGTCGGATGCCACCATCCAGTAACCCTTGCCATCCGGTGTGGCGGCAATTCCAACAATCGGCTTGTTGAGTGGTTTT
>JABEUP010000066.1 GCA_013044365.1 Acidimicrobiaceae bacterium | reverse complement strand
GTTTCAGAGTCCGTCGCTCTTCCCGTGGAGGAATGTTAGAGACAATGTTCTGTTCGCTCTGCAGTCACAACATATATTGACCGCAGAGACAAAACACAGGGCTGATGATCTTCTTGACCTCGTCGGCTTGAAAGGAGTAATGGACAGTTATCCTCACGAGCTGTCCGGTGGAATGAAGCAACGAGTGAATCTTGCCCGTGCCCTGGTAACCCGGCCGGAGCTCCTTTTGCTTGATGAACCTTTTGGTGCCTTGGATGCACAGACACGGGGCACTATGCAGCAGGAATTAGTGAATGTTTGGCAGGCCGCAGACCTTGGCGAATCCAGGAATGCTTTATTCATAACCCACGATGTAGAGGAGGCAGTTTATCTGGCAGATCGAATACTCGTTTTTTCAAAAGCACCGGCATCGCTTGCTGCTGATATTTCAATTGATCTTCCCCGGCCCCGCTTGCCAGAACACAAGCGCAGCACGCAATATGTTACTTACCAGGACCGTGTCCTAAAGGAGCTTTACTCAGCTAGCGGTGGGGCCGAATCTGGTATGGAACCGATAACCAATGAGGTCTCGGAATGAGTCTTACAAAAACTGATGAGTCCTTTTCTCTGGATAACTCTTACGGGCCAAGGAAAGAACCGGTCTGGTTGGTGTGGGGACGGTCGCACTCTAAGGTGGTTTATGGGATCTTGGGTGTCGTCATAGTTCTTGCGGCGTGGCAGATCACGGCCACGCTCGGATTGGTGAACGTGACAATCGCAAGTGATCCGATTCGGGTTATAAAGGCCGAGGTCTCACTGTTCTCGAGTGGTCAGATTTGGGGTCCGCTTGGAGTTACCGCCCAGGAGGTTGGCTGGGGAATGCTGATCACCTTGGTGATTTCCATTCCACTGGGGCTGATATTGGGGAGGGTAACTGCTCTATATGACATGACTGAGCCGATAATCAACGTTCTCAACTCAGTTCCATATGTATTATTTCTACCCGTTATTATCTTCTGGTTCGGCATCGGGCAACAGTCAAGAGTTTTGCTGGTTATATGGGCGGCCACTATGCCGTTGATAATAAATACAACGGCTGGCGTGCGTAACCTGAACACTGATTACATAAGAGTTGCAAAGATGTGCTGCGCGGGAAGGTGGACTTTCTACCGCTCGGTTCTATTTCCTGCGACGCTCCCCTACATCTTGACTGGAATTCGACTATCTATTGCCCGGGCTTTAGTCGGGGCGATTGTCGCCGAGTTCTTTTTGTCAGGTGGTGGTTTGGGGTATTTCGTCCAGGTTGCTACATCAAATTTCGATATGGATACTGCGATGGCGGGGATTTTTATCATGGCTGTCGTAGCAGTTGTGCTCACGCGCTTTATTGGGCGCATCGAGCGTAGATTTACCCACTGGTCTCAAGGATAGGAAATGAAGGAGAAAATGAAGAGAATTTCTAGGTCAAAGATTGTGCACACAGCTTCCGCATCCAGCGGAGTTCTGGCTTTGGCACTTATTACCTCTGCTTGTGGCAGTTCCGGATCGTCATCAGCGACAACAACTGCAGCCAAGGCCGGGGCCACGACTACCACGGCTGCATCTGCGCCAATTTCGATAACAATAGGTGACACGGCGATTGGGGCTGGCTATGCCGATATTTATGTTGGTATCCTCGATGGAATATTTGCCAAGAACGGCTTGAACGTCAAATTGGTCAAGTTGAATACAAGTTCCCAGCTGGTTCCGGCCTTAGTTGGTGGCAGCGTGCAGATCGGAGTCGGTGTTGCCGACGATACCGCTGCAGCGATCCTCAAGGGTATTCCGCTTCAGTTCATTGGACTCTCCGAAGGCACCTACAACCTCGAAATGTGGGGTGATGCCTCAATCAAGTCCGTCCAGGGAATCGTGGGAAAGAAAGTTGCGCTTTCTGCGCCTGATTCAGAGAGCGATTTTGGGCTTACCGCGCTTTTGGCTAAGAACAATATTCCAGAAACCTCAGTTAAGAGAGTTTATACCGGCAGTATCCCCGGGATGGTTTCAGCACTTGAGAGTGGTTCGGCTAATGCACTTCTGACGCAGCCTCCCCAGGGTACATCAACTGGTGCCAAGGGATTTGTGAAGATCGCTGATCTTTCAAACCTTCCATTTGCAGTGGGTAGCTACACCGTAACCGCAGCATACGCCAAGGCTAATCCAACGGTCCTGCAGCGCTGGGCAAATGCCGAGGCACAAAACCTGGCCTTTATCCACGATCACCCGAACAAGACGATCGCTGCCATTGAGGCCGACAGTGGTGTGACTGACCCTGCTCTTGCAAAATACGCCTACAACTTCTTTCTGAATGTGTGGACCAAGACACCAGTTGTCAAAACTTCATTGATTCAGGATGCTTTCACCCGTGCCGCGGCTAAGGCGAAGAAGACTGCGCCTGCTGACGTAACCCAGTACATCGATAACACATTTGCTCAGAATGCCACGAATTCGGCTGGTTAACATTTTCCAGGCTAAGTTGTCGCCGTCAGCTCATTTGAAAGGGGGCAAACCTGATGGAGGAAGGTTGGAGAAGATTTCTAACCGAGAATGACAATGCTTTGATTGCGGCAACGTCCTGGGCCAAGAAGAAGCCCTTCGGGCTAGGTGATCGCCCTGCCTTGTTGATTGTAGATGACTATTACGCCGCCCTTGGATATCCACGTATGGACATTTTAGAGGCAGTGAAAAACTGGCCATCCGCGTGTGGTATGAGTGGTTGGGAGGCTATAGACCGTACTGTCAACCTGCTCGATTCTGCTCGTAGTGCCGGTATACCTGTTTTCTACACCACCTCTTTCGGACGGAGACCGACACCGTGGAATCGAAAAGGTTCCACGGTGATCAGTCCAAAAGGCGACGGTCCCGGCCCGTATGATATTGCCGGAGAAATTGCTCCGTTTCCCGAGGATACGATCATCGAAAAATCGACTCCGAGTGCTTTCCAGGGAACTTCGCTGGAGATCATTTTGAGGTCGCAGAACCGGGACACGGTTTTAGTTTGCGGCGAGGCCACCAGCGGGTGTGTCAGGTCAACAGTCGTGGATGCATGCACAGCGGGATTTGCGGTGGGCATTATCGGCGAGTGTTGTTTCGATAGGTTTGAAGCATCACACTGGATGAGCTTGTTCGACATGAACCAGAAATATGGGGATCTTGTCGACATAGACGACGTCAAAGCGTATTTGAAGAGTCTCCCTTGAAGCGGTAACTAATAGCGTTTCGATGAGATCTTTCAAGTCAACAGGACGAATATGAAATTAGAAAGTCACGATGAATGTCGAAATTTGATCTACGCAAATGGTTGGATGCAGCCAAGGAATCTGGACAACTGGAAATAATCAACGGAGCTGACGCCTCTTTGGAGATTGGTGCTGCGAGCCAGCTGAATTACAAGCGCAAAGTACCAAAGGCATTGATTTTCGATGACATCATGGGGTATCAGCCTGGCAATCGGGTTCTGACCGGAAGCGTATCCAACCCAAAATTACTCGGCATGACTTTGGACCTGGGGCCGGATCTTAGCGACCTGGAATTGGTGGAAGCTCTTCGAGGCAAACCTCAGCAATGGCTCAAGGACGCCCCGGATTTTCGGGCTGTTGAAGTCGAGGATGGTCCGATATTTGAGAATGTCATCCCCAAAGACAAAGTAAATTTTTTAGATTTTCCGAGTCCTCTTTGGCATGAGCTTGACGGCGGACGTTATATAGGAACCGGATGTGCAGTTATAACTTCAGATCCGGATACCGGAGTGGTTAATCTCGGGGCCTATCGAATGCAGGTTCAAGACAATGGGGCTTCAGTCAGCATTAATGCGGAATCCGGGAAACATGGTTTCCAGCACATCAGTAAGTGGTTCGAGAGGGAGGGCCGTGCTCCCGTGGCGGCAATTTTAGGACAGCATCCGCTCTTTCTGATCGTATCGGGGACGGAGGTTCCAGGCGGCGTATCGGAAATGGATTATGCCGGAGCAATACTTGGTGAAAGTGTCCCCGTTGTTCGTGCTCCTGAGACCGGTCTTCCTATCCCGGCGGAAAGCGAAATTGCATTCGAGGGATGGCTCTATCCTGATCGAAAACGCCCGGAAGGTCCTTTCGGGGAGTGGACTGGCTACTACTCCGGAGAGGTTGCCCCCGTACTGACGGTAGAGATCGCTGGCTTATTCCATAGGAACAACCCGATAAATCTGGGTGCGCCTCCCGGAAAGCCGCCACATGACTACTCTTATATGCGGTCGGTTATGAAATCCGCAATGGCGACTGACGCACTTACGGGCATGGGCTTAGCGGGTGTTACCGGCGTCTGGTGCCACGAAGTTGGTGGAGGGCGCTCAATCATTGCGGTGGCAATAGAACAGCGTTATGCAGGTCACAGTCGTCAAGCCGGTTACCTTGCTGCCCAGCATCCCGTAACTGCATATATGAACCGATTTGTAATCGTGGTTGATAGTGATATCAATCCGAGAGATTTGGACGAAGTCATGTGGGCCATGTCCACCAGGTGTGATCCGGACCGTGATATCGAGATCATGCGCTATTCATGGGGAAGCAGAGTGGACCCGCTGGGTGTAGCCGGTCAGCCAGCCTATAACAGCAGAGCGCTAATTGACGCCTGCCGCCCGTTCGAGCGTCTTCATGATTTTCCTTTAGTTGCTGAAGCAAGCGTCGGGATTCTCAGCCAGGTTGCCAAGAAGTGGCCTGGACTCAGGGAATGAGGAAATTCACGTTGGGTAATTTACGTGGCCACTACGCCACTACAAGAAAATGGCATTTGGCGCCGATCACATCGGTTCAGATCGTTCCAGCCGTTAATGGTAGCGCCGCTGCGGGTATGAGCCATGAGTGAGTTCTTTGAAGGGGTCTCCAACGTGGGGCTTTCTGGTCAGGCGGAAGCTCCACACGCTTTGCCTATGGACAGCGAGACTTCGAATAACGCGGAGCGATCGACCGTACCTTTGAGGGTGAAACTTGTGCCTTCTATAGTGGATCACAACCGCAGGGCGCTCTTGTTGCTCAGCATCAGGGATGCCGGAGATCGGGCGCCGCTTGCCCAGGAAATTTTCGATGAGATAGCCATAGCCATTGTGGAAGGAAGGCTTCGTCCCGGGGATGTGTTGAATTCAGTAGATCTGGCGCGCAGGTTTGGCACAAGCAGAACGCCGGTCCGCGAAGCTCTTGCAGAGCTGGAGCGACAGGGCACGGTGGTTATCCCCCCGAGGCGGCGGCCGTATATAGCACAGTTGACCTTGAAACAGATAAAGGATGTCTATGATCTGCGTGCGAGCCTGAACACCTTGGTGAGCGAGCTGATTATAGAAAAATCACCAACGGAAGGGTTGAAGGAGCTTTGGACGTGGTACGAAGCTCTGGAAAAAGACGTCGCCGAAAAGAAAGTCGACGAGTACTTTTGGCATAACGTTGGCTTCCGTTTGGTTGAGGCACGAATTGCCGGAAACGACGAGCTTCAGAAAATACTGGCCTCGTTTGGTCTCCGAACCCTGCAGTTTCGACACCTCAGCCTTTCTCTTCCTGGGAGATTGCAGCGTTCGTTGGAGGATCACCGAAGACTACTTGTGGCCTACGAAGAGTCTGATACCCAAACTGCAGTAGCAACCACCAGGTCGCTGATCATGTTGGGTTATCGAGCTATTGAGCAATCCGGCCTGGTTCTCACTGAGCCAACGATAGTGGAGGAGGATTTATGACAGATGCAGGTAGAGAGGGTATTTTCGGGCGTGCGGTTGACGTGCACGGTCATCTGGTTCCGCAGCAACTATTAAAGGAAAATTACCACCTCAGGGAAAACGCAGGTATCACTATTGAGAAATCCCCCGAGGGGGCGGTCTACCTTCGCAATGGCGATGACAGGCTAGGCCCTATTCAGCCTGGAATGTCATTGGTATCCAAAAGGCTCGAATGGATGGATGCACGGGGGATTTTTAACCAGTGGGTTTCTGCCTGGACGGATTTGTTCACTTGGACCAGTTTTGATGAGCCACAAGCTCGAATATGGTACGACCTGGTCAACAGTTCCATTTTCGAATCGGCAAAATCTTCAAATGGGAGATTGAGTCCGATGGCGACGCTCTACCTGGGCGATCCGGACAGAGCTGCAGCCGAAGTTGAGAATATGGTAAACGAGAAGAAGCTGACCGGACTGTTGCTGAACACTCATCCGCCGGAATGCGAGTCACTCGCCGGTCCGTCGCTGTGGCCATTCTGGTCGGCGGTTGAAAGACTCGGCGTGCCAGTCATACTGCACCCACCAACTAATGGTCCGTCGTGTCAAATAACTCCCAGGGTTTTGCAAAACATTACCGGGCGGCTTGTCGATACCACTTCCATAGCAACTGAGATGCTGATGAATGGATTCTTCTCGAGGTTTCCAAATGCCAAAGTCGTTCTAGTCCACGGTGGCGGAATGTTGCCCTATCAGGTATTTCGTATGGATGGACTCAATAGGGCTGGACTCGCACCGCAATCAATGGGTGGTAATACGTTCATTGATGACATCAGAAACTTCTTCTATGACACGGTGACACTCGACCCAATCAGTTTGGAACTCCTAGTGAAAAGAGTAGGGGTGGACAAGGTACTTTTGGGTAGCGACGCGCCTTTCCCAATCGGTGATCCTGACCCTCTCGGGCGGGTTTTAACAACTGGACTCAGCTTTGCCGATCAACAAGACATATGTTGTAATAACGCATCCCGGCTAGACCTGTTGAAGGGTTAGGACTATGCCATTTCCGAACTACCAAATAAAACGAGGCGCCGTCGAAATTCCGGCAGGCAGTATCTCCTACTTTCGCGCAGGAGAAGGCCACCCGGTGGTTTTACTTCACTCGCTTGCACTTTCCGCAGATATGTGGATTCCCGTATTGGGAGATTTTTTGACCGCCGGTGAAGTCATTGCCATTGATTTGCGCGGCCATGGCAGAAGTACTTATGACGGGAAAGACTTTACTGTGGAGGAACTTGCCGTTGATGTCAGGATTGTGCTTGATGCCCTGAACCTGAAAAAGGTCAATATGTTGGGGCTCTCGATGGGAGGATGTGTGGCCATAAACTTTGCCGCCGCCAATCCGGATTATGTGGAACGTCTCGCACTTTGCGACACCACTTCATGGTACGGGCCAGATGCTCCGAAGAGCTGGCAAGCCAGGGCTAATACCGCCATGACCCGTCCGCGGGTGATGCAGATTCCGTTTCAGGTTGACAGGTGGTTTGGGGAAAGATTCAGGCGCATCAATCCAAGAATGGTATCGCATGTGGTGAAAATTTTTATGGCCACTCGCCCTGAAGTGCATGCGAAGTCATGCTTGGCGCTTGGAGCTTTCGACAATTCCGGTCAGTTGCATAACATTATCGCTCCAACGCTTGCAATCACCGGCGAAGACGATGATGCTACACCTCCGGACATGGGACAGCGGTTGGGCAGTGAAATCCCAAATGGCAGGTTCGAGTTGGCCAAGGGACTGAGACATTTCGCTTTATTAGAGAGCTCTTTCGTTCGCAGCGCGGTGGTGCAGCATTTCAGCGGTGTCGAGGTTGACGGAGAGATGCTTTCTAGCCTGGAATCATGCTGTCCGGCAACTGTAATTGCAACCGTGGCCGCGTCCGAAGAGGAGAAGAAAAGGTGAAGCCTTCCCAGTTTGCTTATCATGCACCGACTGAACTAGAGGAAGTCTTAGATTTGCTCGCTCAGTACGGAGATGATGCCAAGGTGCTGGCGGGGGGTCAGAGCCTGATGCCGATGATGAATTTCCGGCTCCTCTCTCCGGCCCATATCGTGGACATCAATCGGGTATCTTCCTTAGCCGGCTTTTCACTTAGCGATGCCGGACTTTTTATCGGCGCACTGGCGCGTCATCGTGAAGTTGAGGTGTCCCCAGAAGTGGAATTGGCATTCCCGATTCTTCATGAGGGTTTGACCAATGTTGCCCACGTGCAGATAAGGAATAGGGGTACCATATGCGGCAGCTTGGCTCATGCTGACTCAGCCGCAGAACTCCCTTCAATCATGATGGCGTTGGATGCGCGTTTGAACATTCGCTCTAAGGGTTCTGAGCGGGTAGCCCTGGCTGAGGATTTCTTTCGCTTTCACCTGACAAGTGATCTCGGGCCTGGCGAATTGTTGGTATCGGTGGATATTCCGGCGATGAGCAAGAACGCCTTTGGGGTTTTCGAGGAAATCACCCGGCGCAAGGGTGACTTTGCGCTTGTAGGCGTTGCTGTTGTCGGCAGTTGGGATGAAAATGGAAAATTCCAAGAATGCCGCATCGTCTGCTCGGGGGTGGCGCCGACGCCGCTTCGCCTCCGAGAGGCTGAGAACTTCGTCACAGGAACCGATTTGTCCGAAGCGGTATTAGTTGCCGTACAGCAACTAGTAATGGAATCACTGGTACCGACCGAGGATATTCATAGTTCCGCCGAATATAGGAAAAAGGTCACAGGGGTCATAGTTCGCCGCGGGTTGGCCAGGTTGACCGGTCAGAGGAGAGTTCAAAATGTCTAAGGAAACTGAGTTAGACCCAGTTGAGGCAAAAATGTGGATCAGCGTAACAATCAACGGAGCTAAGAACGCATATCTGGTGGAACATCGTATGACATTGGCCGATTTCTTGCGCAAAGTGGTTGGTCTGTCCGGCACCCATTTGGGTTGCGAGCATGGCAGCTGTGGTGCCTGCACCGTCATCATGAATGGCAAGGCCGTTCGGTCATGCTTGCTTCTCGGAGTGCAGGCGGACGGCGCATCAATAGAAACCGTTGAAGGTTTGGCTCAAGACGGTGCGCTCACATCGCTTCAGGAGGCATTCCACGTCAATCATGCTCTTCAATGCGGATACTGCACCAGCGGGTTTCTGATGTCTTTGGTTGCACAGTTGCGCGATGGTCCAATCGAGACCGAGGCCGAGGCAAGAGAGGCATTGAGTGGCAACATTTGCCGTTGTACTGGTTACACGGGCATGGTCAAGGCACTTCTTAACTTGCCGGCATCGAATGGGCAAATTGGAGAGGGACTATGACTCAGGTGAGCGATGTCGGTGCGATCGACAAGACCCGTCAACTTGGAACTGCTACTCTCCGGCGTGAGGATGAAAGACTCCTAACTGGCGGCGGCCAGTTTCTAGACGATCTTCCCTTTGATGATTTCTATGAGGCTGCAATCTTACGCAGCAGCTACGCCCATGCCAGGATTCGCTCCATTGATACGGCAGCCGCAAAGAAACTTCGAGGAGTAATTGCTGTTTTCACGGCCAGGGAACTGGGGCCAATTCTGAAGGATCTTCCGCCAAAAGTTGTTCACCCCAAGCTGAATTACCAGATTCGGTTGCCAATTGTGAAGGAGTACGCCAGATACATAGGCGAGCCGATTGCGGTGGTAGTGGCAGAAAATCGATATATCGCCGAGGATGCGCTGGAGCTTATCGAGGTGGACTATGAGCCATTTGACTCGGTTGGATCCACCTCGGACGCATTGAAACCAAACGCACCTTTAGTTCACGTCGGTTCTGACAGCAATGTCGCTGTTCACATAGTTCAGCAGGCTGGAGATCCGGAGGCCGCCTTAAGGGTTGCCCCTCATGTGTTGGGTGAAACATTCCAAGTAACACGCGGAGGCGGTCACTCCATAGAAGGACGTGCCGTCGCTGCGCGTTTTGACGCAACTACGCGGCAATTGATTGTTTGGGACAACACCCAGGCTCCTCATTATGTGAGACAGATGCTCGCGAACATTTATGAGGTGAGCGAAGATGAGATTAGACTCATCGCACCCGCAGATATTGGTGGGGGATTTGGTCCGAAAGCCCAGTTCTAC
>JABEUP010000002.1 GCA_013044365.1 Acidimicrobiaceae bacterium | reverse complement strand
TTCGCCTGCCAGATACTTGGCAGCATTTGCACTTGCGCCAGCTTCGAGCCCGCGGTCGTACTGGGATGCGGCTCGCAATGTCATCAGCCAGGCAGCCTCCAGGTCCAACCAGTTCTTGGCCAACGGATGTTGGATTGCCTGATTTTGGCCGATCGCCCGATCAAACACAAACCGCTGCTTGGCGTAATGTGCTGCCTTGCTCAGCGCAAGCTGGCCAAGGCCAATGGCCTCGGCTGCAATTAGCACCCGTTCAGGATTCATGCCGTCAAGAATATACCGGAACCCTTGGCCCTCAGCGCCGATCAGGTCCGCTTCTGGTATTTCAAGATTTTCAATGAAGAGTTCATTGGAATCGATGGCATTGCGTCCCATCTTGTCAATTTCTCTTACAATAATGTGGCGCCGATCAAGGTCGGTATAGAATAGGCTCAAACCATCGGTTGGTTTGCTGACGTCGCTGAGTGGGGTGGTACGAGCAAGAAGTAAAATTTTGTCGGCCACCTGTGCGGTAGAAATCCACACCTTTTTCCCATTGACTATAAAGCGATCCTTATGGCGCACAGCGCGTGTTTTCAGGCGGGTCGTGTTAAGCCCGGTATCCGGCTCAGTAACGGCAAAACATGCCTTTTCATGCCCTGCTACAATTGGAGGGAGCATGCGCATCTTCTGCGCATCACTGCCATGCGTAACCACCGGGTTAAGACCAAAGATGTTCATATGAAGGGCGGATGCGCCTGACATGCCCGCGCCTGATTGGGCTACAGTACGCATCATGACCGCAGCCTCGCTGATACCAAGGCCGGATCCGCCATAAGCCGGTGGAATGCAAATGCCTAACCATCCATCCCGAGCAAAGGCCTGATAAAAATCTTCGGGAAATCCGCCAGCCTGGTCTCGAGTTCGCCAGTAGTTGTCGTCAAATCCAGAGCAGACTGAAGCTACGGCACGGCGCACGTCTTCCTGAACATCGCTCAGCTCGAAATTCATTCTTTAAGTCCCTGTGAATGAACGCCCGATCAAATTAGAGCGCGATTGAGCTCGGACAAATCTGCCATCGCAAGTTTACTTGTTGTCCCTTGGATTAATACAGCCAAAGAAGGAGGTAAAAGCGAGCGATAGTATAATTATCTGCGGCGTTTGACACTTTTCGCTTCGTCCACGTAACCACCAAACTGAAAGGCAATACACCATTTCAACAGATCCTGAAGGTAAGGTCTGCACAGGAAGCTTCCCGCACCAAGGTCTCAGGCAGCCTGGAGTAGCCGGGCTCTGTCTGGAGCATCATATTTCTTCTCATAGCAACGGCCTGGAACTCTCCGACCTTCCATCCCACGCCATTATGTTTCAGCTTCCACCTTCAGGTGCCCTCCCAAGCACAGCTAATTCTCTTCAGGCGAGCCATTGGTGATGGGGGATGGCTAATCGTATGACAGATGCCTTGGGTTCACCATCAGTAATGTAATTGTGTTTAGTAATTTGTCGAGGCGCGTCCAGGCCTGTGCCCGGTCTAAAGATGTCAGGCACCAGAAAGCGCGGAGCCAGACCTACGGTCATTTGCTTCCGCGCTTCTAGAAATCCCAACTCTGGAATCCTATCGTGGAAATGCTCGCGTGGCGAATCGAATGTGAAACCGCAGTTCCTGTGCGTTGCCAAACGTCCAGCCTATAACAGTGGTCGTTGCAATTTCAAAAGTAGTACAACTGATAACGTGCGCACTAGATTGCGGATATTCCTAAGACCGGAACGAGTTAAGTGGACAAGTATAGTCGACGTCACTGAATAACAGCTTTCGGCGGGAAGGGCGGATAGCTTCGACATGCCCGGCAGGCTCAGGAAAAGACTGCGGAGCCGTGACATCAAACCTTGTCCACGTGATGAAGGCTGTCGCTTTGCGTACCTGTCTGGCAGCGTGGATCCAGGGTAAAATAATCAATCCTCGATAAAACTCATTCTCCAATCCTACCGGCATTTCCACTTTTTGGTGTACTTGGAATCATCACGCTTTAAAAAGAGGTGTTCCGCTACGAATGCTCCATGATGTTGAAGTGGGCCAGAAGATGAAGCATCTCAACGCACGGGCAATGAACAACCTCTACCGGTAGCTCAATGACCCTGCCAGAATTCTGGAATCCGACAGGAATTCCGCTGCGGAGGATCTTTAGTATTCACTTGCGTGCATGACCGTTAGCACCCGTCGGGTTATCGTTTCATCACATGGGTCGGGTGACGCCATGCTTAACGTCAGGTCATAGTAGTCAATTTTCCAGAAGTACCGTTCTCCATCAAACTCAAAGGCACCGAAGTCGTGTTCATGATAGGGATCATTCTCCTGCGAGAACGTACAAAATGACCGTACATTTTCTAGAATGCCCGGCAATTCGGGATGACTCTGTAATCTTGAGGTCACTAGCCAGAGCCCCCGCTGGGGATCCTGGCGCAACGCGTCGTTTAGTACACGAATTTGGGAGGTTCTTTCACTATTCATAGTTGCCCTCGGGCAATCGAATTGTAAAACACTTCGGGCCGAGGGCCAGCGTCGGGTGAGTTGGGGCAGAGGGGATCGAGCTTGATGTAACCAAGAGTTCTGCTTCCCCTTCCGCCAGGATTGTAGCAAGTGTTCTCTAGCGCGAACCGGCGACCGGTCCTGCATTTCATGGTTCCAGAATAGGCGAGCGGACGCTCTGCGCTATCTCGGCTGTTGTTCCTTAAGTTGGCTAACGGAACTGGGACGGGAGTAGAGGATACAATTGGTATGTGACGGAGGTGTTCGGACTGACAAATGTCTGTCACATCGGGTCTTACGAATCATAATTTCCAGGGGTAGCCGTCACGAAATCATCATCCAAATCGCAAGCGGATTTGATAAGATCAAGATGCGTAGCGCTGTAAATGGGGGTATCTGTGGGGCCGAAAACCGGACTACGTCCGTTAGCAGTGCTAATAGCGACTGCGTTAGCGATGATGCAAGTATCGGCTGTTCCATATGGAAGAGCTGATGTTGTACCAGGTCAAAGTATACGCCGGTATATGATCCCGCAGGGCGCGGAACCTCATTTGACTCATCGCCAGATAGTGGCGCTGCTACGGCAGCATATCAAATATATCTTCGTTCTTTATCAGGAAAATAGAAGTTTCGATTCTTATTTTGGAACATTTCCGGGCGCAGATGGTCTGTTCAGTAAGCCACCAGCGGAGACGCCGGGCTTCTATCAACCAATAATAAATCTAAACGGAACGGTGTCGGAAATTCACCCATTTCGTATAGGACCTGCGCAATATGCGGCAGATACGGATGACGTAGATCATTCACATCCAATGATCGTGGAAAAGATGAATTTCGTGAACGGCAAACCGCAGATGAACCGCTATGCCGAAAGTGAGGAGGAGAAATATTTCCTCAACGGGAAGCCTACTCTCATGGCAAAGCAGTTTGGTGAACTCACCATGGCCTATGAAGATTGTAACACGGTGCCATTTCTTTGGCGCTTTGCAGACCGCTTTACTCTCATGGACCATATCTTCCAACTGGTGACGGGCCCCTCTACGCCAGGAAATCTCGATATCATTGCTGCTCAAACCGGGATTACGCAGTGGATTGAGCACCCTGAGCAAGGTTATGTGGGAAATGGCTCTTCTGGTCCTGGCGAGCCGGTTGTCAATGACTCAGATCCGTTTTGGGGATCTCCTTATGATTGGCGCAAAAAGGTACCTGTTAATCCCTATGATTTTGGCGGCAACTACAATACGAGTGTGCAATACAATCAGACTTATGCGTCCTTACCGCTTACGCTTGCCGGTCGGAGTTTGACTTCTGTTGTCAAATATGACGCATTGCCAAATGAAGACCTAGGTGATGTTAGAGGCGACATAAGTGCAATCACGGCTTCCGGTCATATGCCGATATCGTGGCGCTGGTATGAGGAGGGGTTTGACCACGAACCTCGGAATAGCGTGGATCCGGTCGATGCATCGGGTTTGCATGCGTCCTATATTACGCATCACAACGGCCCGCAATATTTTGGCTATGTCTCAAACAATCCCAAAATGCGAAATAATTTGCGGGGGTTGGGCGATTTCTTTCAGGACATAAAGGATGGTCGGCTACCAAAGAGCGGCGGTGTCTTCTACGTGAAGGGCGGATACGGAAATATTGCTGGGCTTAGACCGGTTGATCCGCATGCGCAGGGCGTCTTTGTTGGAGACGACGATCATCCAGGATATTCCGATGCCATGATTTCGGAGGCTATGGTTGCG
>JABEUP010000065.1 GCA_013044365.1 Acidimicrobiaceae bacterium | reverse complement strand
GCGGTAAATGCGACGACTCAAGACTTTATCAAACGCACCAAGACGGTCGCCAAAGCCAAGCGGAAAGTGAAGCAAACACTGGCCGCGCAAGGAAGCGACCCGGACGAAATCGACGGTGAGTTAGGCAAGCTTGAAGTCCGGCTGAAGGATTTGGACGGAACCGCATAACCGGCGTGGTAGACTATTTGATGCACATGAACGGGACAACCGAAAGCCGCATCATCCCGCAGGAGCGGGATTTTGACATATTGCGCGGGTTGTTTGAAGCCAGAGCGATGACCGTCGGCCATGCCGCGACCCTCTATTTTGACGGCAATATGGAAACGGCCAAGAAGCGGATACAGAAACTTCGGGGGGCGGGGCTGATCCGGGACCGGGCACGTCACGCACACGAACCGATGGCACTCTTGTTGACCAAGAAGGGATTCCATCTTCTCAAGAGCCAAGGGCGTCTCGAAGGGTATCCGATGCTGTCAGACGCCCAATTCGATATCCGTTCGCACGTCAGTGCCTTGACTCTCCAGCACGAACTCCAATGTGTGAGTGTCAAAGCGTCACTTATTGCCGCACTTTCTCGGCTGATCCATGTTCGTGTCATTACCTACACCACCTGGCCCCTGTTATCACAATTCAAGACACACCAGCCCGCTGCCAGCGGATATGGCGGTGCTTCGGTCATCGTCAAACCCGATGGATATTTGTGTCTGCATGAAAAGGATGCCGCTGGCATTGCCGAGCACCATTGCTTCATTGAAGTTGATCGGGGAACGGAGAGCCAACGTGTTTTGGCTGAGCGAGCCGCCAGTTACCGCGCCCATTACCGCAGCGGTGGTTTCGCCGTGTCCCGGGGCGGGAGCCGCGATGATTTTGAGAACTACCCCTTCCGGGTGCTGGCGATCTTTCCGACGGCGGAACGCCGGAACAACGCAGCGGAACGGCTCCTGTTGGTCGATCCGCCCATCAAGACGATGGTCTGGCTGACCACGATGCCGGAGATGCTTGATGATCCGCTGGGGCCTATCTGGATGCGGCCAGCCGATTATATGGAAGCCATTGCTGGTAGTGGGCATGAGACGGACAAACCGCGTCACCTGGGACGGTATCAGCGACAGACGGAGCGGGATGCGGTGGTGGAGGGGGAGGTGAGGAAGTACAGGATTCTCAGCGGTTCATCAGATGTTGGATAACTCTGCTCACCAGCAATGAGAGATGGTAGTCTTCAAATACTTTCAAACCCTGCGAAGTGTTCGTAAGCGATGGAATTCCTTATCGGGATTTTTACCGCAAGCAATACACCAGTCCATAAACTCAGCGATATCCACGCGCCGCTCGCCAATTTCGCTTTTATGAACGAATACATGCGAAACCCTAAGTTTGGCAGCGAGATCACGTTGTGTGAACCGGGCCTCTTGCCGCATCACGCGAAGCAGCGCAGGCAGACAACGATATCGTGGTGCATGTTGGGCTTTTGCCATGCCTATCAATATCGCGCCGATGACACTTGTTACCGAATGGATAACAGGCTATCATTGTGTTTGTCGCAATATAAATCGATTACGTTCCAGATGTTCTGGAACGACGATTAAGTTCTTTGTCTTTTTTAGGGAGACTCACATGAAGCGTCGTTCAATTTCCATTGTCGGAGCTTTCGCTCTGGTCAGCCTATTGCTCGTGCCTCGAGCTAAGGCTACTACCATCACAACGCAATCAATATCGCCAATTGCTGAGCAGATATGGTTGCCAGATGGTGGCACGTGCAGTCTGGAAGCAAGTGTTCAGAGTGCCACGTCGGCATTTCTTGGTTTTCAGTTTCTCGACCAAGCTGAAGTTAGTGCGGCCATCAAACCCGCCAAAAGCCCAGGGGCATTTGTGATTACCCTTGAGGCAATCACTAAGGTTGGGAGCGGGCTTTCAGGAGTGGTACCATATACCGCTCAAACGTCATGGCCCGCTAACAGTAATTACCCTCAGATTTATGGGTATGTAAATTCTGGTGTTTTACAAACACAAACGTCGAGCAGTCCGACGTTTAATACCGGCTATTCAATGATTGAGTTGCTCACAAACTCAACGGTATTAACAAGTGGTAGTCTTAGTCAACAGGTGGAGATTAATCCACAAACGAACCAAGAATATTTATTGATTAATGCCGTGGTCACTGGGTACTATACTGACTCTAATACAGTCGTACCAACATATTCTATAAATTCGCTGCCCGTGATTGATCCCTCTGTGCCGGAACCGTCATCGCTCTTGCTGTTTATTTCCATCGGCGGCTTGGTGCTCTTGGGGAGGATGGCTCGAACTTCTCGGTAAAAAGTTCTCGATAAAGTGAAATCATACCACCGCTTGATCTTAGGATTGAGCGGTTTTTTTTCGTTGATCAAAACGAGGTAGGAACAAGATTCCAAAACCTGCCAGAACTAGAAACGAGAAAGTTGCTGGTTCTGGGATGACAGTTGAGAATCCGTAAATATTGCTGCCGGAGGGATCTATGTATGAGCCGACGACGTTGTTGCTGTTGATTCCATACGTCCTGCCAAATTTGTGTTCTTTTACAAGGAGTTTACTATGAATCGCTCGGCAATATTGATGATTATGTTGTTGGCAATTTTTGGGTTTGGCGTGGCCGGCAATCTTGTGGGCTGCAGTTACAATTCAGGACCCTCGGAACGGAAACTTTAAAGCTACAAGATTGTTCCTGGAGTCACCACTCAAAGCGAATTAATCGCTCATTTCGGAAATCCAACGACATCAGAAATGTTGAATGACGGCACGGAGATAATGATCTGGGCAGGCGTTAATTCGACTACCAATTGGGGCAAAGGATTATTGGGAGTGGCAATCTTCCATCTTGGCGGTGGAAATGCTGTCAATTCCCAAACTCATTCTCTTCAGGTTCGTCTGAAGAATGGAGTGGTGGTGAACAATCAAATTGTGAATTCTCAGTATTAGCTCTCTTAATAAAGCTTTACCGCTACGTCGTTAAAAATGTTGACGTGGCGGACATAAAATGGTTGCGCTCACCATCTTTGTCGGTAACGCACACGCGGAACTGCTGGCCACGGATTGTTGATAGTTACAAAAAGGGCGACTCCGCAGAGTCGCCCAATGAAAGAACAGATTTAATTTCGAACCAGCTACCTTGATACCAGTCAATGCTATTCCACCCAGAGTCCGCCGTTTACAGAGTTCACCTCCTTTCCCGCAGTCGAAAGGCCGGGGAGAAGGTGTTCCAGATCGGCAGGCGTGCAATCGGTGGGCTGTTCCTGTTGGGTCTGTATCCACCGTGTCCAGCGATATGGTGAGATGCGGGAAAGCATCACCATTGCACCTTTTTCACCGGCGGCGTCGGTGTCGGGAAATACCCACACCCGGCCGTCCGGAGCGGTCGCTTGGACGATTAGGCGAGCTTGCTCTTCGGAGCAATCCGACCCGAACAACGCCACTACCGCAGGATACCCCCACTGGGTCAGCCACCAGACAGAGGTGAACCCCTCAACGACGATGAGATCGTTGACCGGCTGCTTCAGGCGATGGTGGTTGTACAGGAGGAGGGACTTTTTGAACTCGATAATCCGCCCTTCACGTTCGCGGCGGCCAGGCAAACGGTATCGTGGGTTGTCATTGGTAATTGCGGCGTCATCGACGACACGACCGGCATACCCAACCAACCGCCCTTCGGCAGAATGGAGGGGAATCACCACCCGCCCTTTCATGAGACCACGGCTACACACGCCCAGGCCGAAGTGGCGGATGATCTGTGCGTGAAATCCCCGGCTCTTCAGGTACGGATGGTCATAATCCAAATCCTTGAGTTCAAAATCCAAGGGCGGATTGATGAGCACTGGAAGGTTTGATCCAGTGGTTCTGACAGGAGGCGGTGTAGATGATTCCTTTCTCACTGGTTTTTTCTTCGGTGATGCTGTTGCTGCAGAAAGAAACACATCCCGCAGCTTCAATGCCACCGTTCGGAGGTCTTGTGGATCATCGGGATCCAGGCCTTCCATGAGTGCTGCAAAGTGAAGGACGGTGCCGTGTGCTTTGCAACTGAAACACTGGAATACCCCGATATCGAGTTTTGCTGAAAATGAGGGAGTTTTCCCCTTACCAACGTGCATCGGCAACGGACAGCGACCGACGTGACGGTTGCCAGCCTGCTTCTTGATTATGACGCCGTAGTGTATCAACACCGCTTCAAATGACAGGCTCTGTCTGATGTCTCGGAAATTGATCCAATCACTCATGGTTCACTCCTTTCTGTTTCAGTTCTCGACGGGCAATGGCATCCCACTCGCCTGGTCCATCCGACTCGCAGCGGAAGGCGTAGTTAAGTGCGTCTTCATTGCTGACATCGTAGTAACAGACCACGGACAGGTAGGTGCCGAAATCATGGGGATTTGATTTGATTGCGAGCTTTGCACCCGTTGGCTCTGGGCCGAGGGTACGGCGCAGCAGGCCGATGTAGGCTCGGCATTCTCGACGGGCACGTTCGAAGTAGTCGGCAGTTCCGACTTGGGCGCAGTCCTCCATCGGAGGCGAAGCGCCCACATCAATGTGATCATTCATGATGAAGCTCCTTTCTTTTGAGGTGACGAACCGAGACACGCCATACAGATGCCGTGGTATTCGGCACCCTTGACTTGTTGTATCTCAGACCAGCCGAACATTTCGGCCAGTTCAGGTGTGGTGGCGAAGGCTTCTTCGCCGCAGTTTCTGCATTGAAGGTGGATACCTTTGAACGTGAGACCGAGATCATGGAGCACCTCGTCTACTGTTTTTTTGAAGTTGTCTTCCATGGTGACTCCTTTCAATAGTCGCTGGGAAGTAGGATGGTCGTGGCGGAGCGATCCGCTTCGGTGATGATCCAGAACTTGGT
>JABEUP010000009.1 GCA_013044365.1 Acidimicrobiaceae bacterium | reverse complement strand
TCGATCTGGGGATCCGCTATACCCGCACCGGGAACAACTGGAATGACTATTCAGCCTTGAAAGAACAGGTTGACCGCCTAAATAAGCTCGCCATGACACCGATCATAAACATCATCTACTCTGTCTCCCCCCGTCATAGCGATGAATACTTTGTACGCAAAGCCAGTGAAGCGGCAGCACTCAATCCCTATCGGCTCTGTTTCAAAGACGTTGGCGGACTTCTGACTCCCGAGCGCATACGCCAACTCATTCCCAAGGTGATGGCTGCTTCTCCCGGTGTCACCTGGGAGTTCCACGGGCACTGCAACAACAGCTTCGGTCCGATCAATGCCCTTGAGGTTGCAAAGCTTGGGATAGAGGTGATACATACCGCAGTCCCCCCACTCGCCAACGCCAACTCCCAGCCCTCCATCTACAACGTGGCGGCCAATCTCCGAGCCCTTGGCTTTGATGCCCGGATAGACGAAGAGGCGCTCAGACCGGCCAGTGGGTACTTCGAATTCATAGCCAAAAGGGAGAAGTTTCAGATCGGCATGCCATACGAGTACGACCACAAGCTCTACAGCCACCAGGTTCCCGGGGGGATGATCTCCAATTTGAAATACCAGCTCTCTTTGGCAGGGGTGGCGGATCGGATAGGCGAAGTCTTGGAGGAGATACCCCTTGTCAGGGCCGAGCTTGGCTATCCGATCATGGTCACGCCGCTTTCACAGATAGTAGGCACCCAGGCGGCTATCAATGTGATAGTCGGAGAGAGGTACCGCCAGGTCACCGACGCAACCATCGAATACGCCCTGGGGCGTCACGGGAGAGAGGCCCCCGATGTGATGGACCAGGATGTCCGCGACAAGATACTGAACCGTCCAAGGGCAGCCGAGATCGGGATGCTGGAACCATGGGAGCCGACGATAGCCGAACTCAGGCAAAGGTACGGCAAGGACATATCAGACGAAGACCTGATACTGCTGGCAGTCGTCGGCGACGATGCCCTGGACGTGGTGGGAAGCGCCGCCACCCTAAGGCATCACCTAACCAGCAACCGGCCTTTGTCAGAGCTGATCTATGAACTCGCAACCCGTGACAACCACAGGTTCGTCTCCATCAAAAAGGACGGCCTCTCGCTTGTCATGGTGAAAAGCAAGTAGACATAGCCAACAATGTTCGGACCGGGAACAACATTTATAAAGCCAGGAAACTAAGGATGGAAATGGAACTATCACACGATGAGGTATTGGAGATATTAGAGCTGTTGGAGAACTCTAAAGTTGAATACCTTGAACTTGAGGTCGGGGGCACCAGGCTGATCGCCAACAAGAGCGGGATCACCCTGAACCACTCATTGGAGACCCGGCATACCCTTGAGCCGAATCCCACAGCCAAGGCGCTGCCGCCCCAGCAGAGCGCGCCTAAAGCAGAGACACCTGTTATGGCTCAGCCGGCTGTGACCGCACCTGCAAGAACAGAGCCGGAGGCCGGCTTGGTAAAGGTGACGGCTCCGGTTGTCGGGGTGTTCTACCGCCAAAGCGAGCCGGGGGCTCCGCCATATGTGGAGATTGGCTCAAAGGTGGAGGAGGGAACAACGCTTGGACTGCTAGAGGTGATGAAGATGTTCACCTCCGTTACGGCTCCCCTAAGAGGAGAGATCGTAGAGATACTGGCACAGAACAACGAGTTCGTCGAGTACGAACAGCCGCTGATATTGATCAGGCCGGAGAATTGAGGGTGAAAATAAAGCGGGTGTTTATTGCCAACAGGGGCGAGATCGCCGTAAGGGTGGTACGTGCCTGCAAAGCACTCGGAATCGAATCAGTAGTTGCAGTCTCAATAGCTGACCAGGACAGCCTTGCCGCGCGCCTCGCTGACCGCGCAGTCTGTATTGGTCCACCACGGGTTGGTGAAAGCTATCTGAATCAGAATGCCCTTTTAGCCGCCGCACTTGGCACCAATTGTGACGCCATACATCCGGGGTATGGCTTTTTGGCTGAGAATCCCAAATTCGTAAAGGCCTGCGAGGAAAATCGGATCATCTTTGTAGGACCATCATCTGAATCTGTCCAGAAGATGGGAAACAAGCTGGAGGCAAGGGAGATAGCTAAAGCCAACGGGGTTCCGGTGGTGCCTGGTTCGCCGCGTATCGGCCGCTATGAAGAGGCTATTGAGGTCGCCGAACAGATAGGGTTTCCGATACTTTTCAAAGCAGCTGCCGGAGGCGGCGGCCGCGGAATCAGGATCGTACATGAACCAGGTGAACTCGAAGGTGCGTTTCAGAGCGCATCGGCTGAGGCGCAGGCCGCATTCGGGGACAGCACTTTATACGTAGAGAGGTACATCGTATCCGCCCGCCACATAGAAATCCAGGTCTTTGGCGACAAAACGGGCAACGTGATACATCTCGGCGAACGGGACTGCTCTATGCAGAGAAGGTATCAAAAGATAATAGAGGAAGCTCCTGCGGCAATGGTACCGGACCAGACACGTGGGAAAATAAGGGAAGCCGCCGTGGCACTGGTCAAGGGGATCTCCTATGAGAACGCCGGGACTTGCGAGTTCATCTATGACGAGGAACGGGACGAGTTCTACTTTTTGGAGATGAACGCAAGAATTCAAGTGGAACACCCGGTAACAGAGGCTATAACCGGAGTGGACCTTGTCCAGCTGCAGCTGAGAGTTGCCGGAGGTGAGGCAATACCTTACAAGCAGTCTGACATCAAATTTCAAGGACATGCCATCGAGTGCCGGATCAACGCCGAATCACCTCAGAGGTCGTTTCATCCATCACCGGGAAGGATCACTCTATGGCGTCCGCCCGAGACAGAGGGAATCAGGCTAGATACCCACTGCTACCAGGGGTACCTTGTCCCACCCTTCTATGACTCGCTTTTGGCCAAGCTTATCGTCTACGGCAAGGACCGAAGCGACGCTCTGGAGCGCACGAAAGTGGCCCTCGGCCAGTTCAGGATAGAAGGAATAGAGACAAACACCGGCTTTCTTGCGTTTCTGATAAATGATCAGGCATTTGAGTCCGGCAGGTACAACACACGGTGGGTGGAGGGAAATATCGACCGGTTCCTGCCGGTTTAGAAATTTGCCTGAATGAAAATTGGATACATATCTCTAACATAAGATTCCGTGGTTCCATCCAGTGGTGGCTAGGCGCCTTGGACTAACCAGGAGTCTGATTGAACAACCTAGGAGTACCGCTCATTAGGAATTCGCTTGGCGGTTTCGATCGGATCGCGCACAATCACATCTCCGAGGGCCTCATCGATCCTTTGCATTATCTCCGCAGTCAGCACCACGCCGCTGGCTTTCACGTTTTCGGCAATCTGTTCAGGCCGCGAGGCACCAACAAGCGCTGCTGATACGTTGTCGTTCCGTAAAACCCAGGCGATGGCCAGCTGGGCCATGCTCAGACCAAGCTCTTCGGCAATTGGACTCAGCTGTTGGACATTGCTCAAAATGTCATGGGTCAAAAAGCCGCTTATGGCATCTGCTCCGCCGTTTGGATCAGCTCCCCTTGATCCCTTGGGTATTTCGTGTCCGGGAAGGTATTTGCCACTCAGCACTCCCTGAGCCATTGGAGACCACACAATCTGGCTCATACCAAGTTCTTTCGATACCGGAATAATCTCTTCCTCTATCACTCTCCAAAGCATCGAATACTCGGGCTGGCTTGATATCAGCTGGATCCCCAGATCCTTGGCCAACTTGTGTCCTTCGCGTATTTGTGGCCCAGTCCATTCACTGACGCCAATATAAAGTGCTTTACCAGCACGTACGACATCAGCAAATGCCTGCATGGTCTCCTCGAGCGGGGTGAAGACATCGTATCTGTGGGCCTGGTAGAGATCCAGGTAATCGGTGCCAAGCCGCCGTAAGGACCCGTTAATCCCTTCCAGAATGTGCTTGCGCGAGAGTCCGGTGTCATTCGCTCCCTTTGGATCGGGTCCCTGCGGCCAGTAGATCTTGGTGAAAATCTCCAGCGATTCGCGGCGCAAGCCCTTGAGCGCCTGTCCAAGTATCTCCTCCGCCTTGCCATTGGCATAGACATCGGCTGTGTCGAATGTGGTTATCCCGTTGTCCAACGCGGCGTGGACACATTCTATTGCTGTCTCTCTTTCGATTTGCGAACCATGAGTTAGCCAGTTCCCATAAGTAATTTCGGAAATTTTGAATCCGGAATTGCCCAAATACCTGTGCTGCATAGCTTTGTCCTTTCACCGGCCGACCCGATTAGACAGAAGTGTGTCAAACCAATTCTTGGCACCTAAAGATTGGCATTGGCGTTGGCATAGGCCACGCCTGAAAACCGCTGTGGAGTAAAGGCCAGTTTAATCGATACCGCCAGTTATGTCACGGTTTTTCTTACCAACAGCTTTTGACACTCTTATGCCCATTTTGGCGTGCTATCGGGTCGTTTTACTCCGAGATTAAGGGTCTCGCTCCCGAATAGATTTCCAGTCCAAGGTCGAAATTGAGTAGGAAACGTTCGAATGAACCGACGCCACATAGCAAGCTTTCAACACCACAAAGGTGCGAAGATGCCCTCTATTTTCAAAGAACTTGGTCTATAATAATGTACGGCGACAAAAACTTTGAACTGAGTTTGTTGAAGACAAGTCTGAGCAAGTACGACTGGGAAACAAATAATCTAACCCACGAGCACGAGTCGCCAATGCCAACCGGGATAGCCCACGCCATGAATACTGGTACGCGAAGAGCTGGCTCACAAAGCGCTGATGCCTTTTGTTTAACGCTCCAGGGAATGCATAACCGTTCGTGATAATCGGACTTTGGCCCGGACAAAGTTACCAGCCTTTGTCTTTTGTTATAGCACTTATAAACCAGTTGAAACTGACCGCACCACTTCTTGCAGCAAAGGAATTTAAATGTTACTGATTATCGCAGTCATACTGCTTGCACTTTGGCTTTTTGGTCTCATTGGAAACGTGGGAGGAAGCTTAATACACATCCTGCTGATCATTGCCGTGATTATGGTAGTTTTGCACTTTCTCAAAGGCCGAAGGGTTCTCTGAACAACTTCATTCCGGGGGATCTAACCCTGCCGGCAATGAATTTACAGGATCCCCCTATAGACCCAAAATAGTAAACATGCACCTACTGCCTAGCGTCCAATGCAGATGCTGGCTAGGTCTTTTAACACCGCGTGACACATAGGGCCAAAACCCGGCACAAAAACCACCGGGGCCACAAAACTAGGACGGATCCCCCAGCAAAGGGACTGGCCTGGGCTGTGCGAAGCGATTGCAACCGGAGGCCAGTTCAAACCTGATTTAGCTGTTGGAGATTGGCTTTTATTGGTAACATCAGTTGGAAAGAATTGGTGCGACGGTGATCAGACAGGGTGACACTGCCACACCGGGCCCAAATATCTGTCATTTGGTATGCAACATTGTCAGATCTCGCTCTCGGAAGGAAACATGCAGCAGCTGAGCAGGGAATTACTCGTCGGTACATTCGATCTGCATACTCACGGTTATCCAGAAATCCATCGCGGGCTTGGGATGGCCCACGATGACTTTGAACAGGCGGAGTACGCGAAGTCGAGGGGTATGGCGGGCTATCTTCTAAAGTCCCATATCTGGCCCACCATGGACCGGGTCTACCACATTAGACAACGCGTTACAGACATAAAAGTGGTTCCAAGCATTGTCCTAAACTCGCTAATAGGAGGCATCTCGCCGGGAGTGTTGGAAGCGGCGGTCCTGCAAGGGGCGGAAGCGGCATTCTTCCCTACCTGGACCTCTGCCAATGATCTGGAAAGAAAAGGATTCTCTAGAACTATCCGCAAGGAGCTTCCTTCTCTGGAACCATTCATGAAGGAGGGCCTCAGCGTCTTTGGCCCCGGCGGCGAACTGACCCAAAACGCGCGGGATGTGTTGCGAGTTGCCAACGACGCTGAGATCGTCTTATCCACCGGACACCTCTCAGGCCAAGAGTGCGTGGCGCTTGCAAGGGAAGCAGACCGGATCGGGTTCAGAAGACTGGTATTTACCCATCCGGACAGCAGGTCGGTTGCCGCCAGCGATGAGGAGATCTCCGAAGCGGCCAAATGCGGCGCCTTCATCGAATGGACGCTGCATGGAATGATGCCGAAATCACAAAGGACCAAGCCTCAAACCGTCGTCGAGTGGATCGAAAAACTCGGTGCCAAAAGTTGTGTTCTCACCACCGATGTGTTCGGACCATCGGGTCTGCCGGAACCAGACCAGCTGCAGATGTACCTGGGTCTGTTGGCGGAATTGGGAGTGAGCGTGGAGGACATTAAACAGATGTCCCAGACAAATCCCCTTGCGTTGATAAACGGCGGAAATAAGTAAATCTTTCTTAATTGCGACATTGCCTCATTAACACATTGCGTTGAAGGAGTACATAGACATGTCAGTCACCAAAGAAGCAACGGTTGCCCTTGTACCTGGAGTGGACAAGCCCCCGGAAATCTCGAAAATAGAGTTTCCAAAGCTTGAACCGCACGCCATGCTGGCGGAAATCCAGGCGGCAACCTTATGCGGAACCGATATCCATCTCTGGCATTCAGCCGGCAAGTCCATGCCATACGTGCCGGGACACGAATCCTGCGGAGTAATCGTTGAAAAACAGGGAGACCACTCAGATGTCACCGGCGAACCGGTGGAGATCGGCGACCGGGTGATCTGGGCCTACCCATTTTGCGGCGAATGCTTCTACTGCACCGTCGCAAACCAGCCGACAATGTGTCCCAATGCGCTCAGATTCGGACGAGAGCCGGCGGCCGTCTATCCACACCTGCTCGGTGGCTGCGCTACGCATCAGTATGTCCCGCCGCGGTCCTCCGTCATAAAGGTTCCCCAAGGCGTACCAAGTGAATTGGCGGCATCAGCCTCCTGTGCGCTGCGAACAATAATGCATGGTTTTGAGCGTTTGGGCAGAGTACCTGCACATGAGACCGCCGTGATCCAAGGGACTGGGCCAGTTGGACTGTATGCCCTGGCAGTAGCCAAAAGCCGGGGATTCAAAAGAGTTCTGTCCATAGGTGCACCCGCCTCCCGGATAGCGGTAGCCAAGGACTGGGGTGCCGACGCGACTCTCAATGTCGAAGAGATCAGAGAACGCAGGGACCGGGTTCAGTGGGTCATGGACCAAACCGGCGGCATCGGCGCCGATGTAGTGATCCAGTGTGCAGGGAGCATGGCGGTATCTGAGGGAATCGACATGGTCAGACCCGGAGGCCGCTACCTCTCAATCGGCGAAGGAGGCATCGACAAAGACATCGAAATCACTCCAAGGGCCATGAGCGTTAAGATGCTCAACATCATCGGAGTCCGTTCAGGTGCCGGAAGGCACTTCTATGAAGCCCTGCAATTCCTGAAATACGGCAGGTTCCCTTTCAAAGATCTGATCAC
>JABEUP010000064.1 GCA_013044365.1 Acidimicrobiaceae bacterium | reverse complement strand
TGGTCCATATCATCTGACAAATCTGAGCAATTCCTTTTGGGAGCGGGTAACTAAAAGTCCTGCGACGACAAGGAACTGGAATACGATACGCAAGCTTGCCAGCTTTCTTGTGTACTGACGCCGTTGCAACCTGATAGTTTGAGCACGGCGCATGTGGCTATTACCTGTGAGGAGAGTTTGTTTTGCTGTTAGCAGCTACTAAAGATCCATTATTTGGATACATATTAATTGCCGCATTGCTTCTATTTTGGGCTGGGATTATTGCATGGGGTCGGAGCGTTGCAACGGTCTGCAAGATAGCCGTGAATCGTGATTTGGTAGTTGTATCGCTGTGTAGCCCCGCCAGAATACTCTCATTACGAAAGCAGGTGGTGTTTCCTCTTGATTCAGTGGTAAGTGTCACCTCAACCCCAAATATCTTCTCTAAAGAGGGCAGTTTTAGCCGAAGAATCGGTTCCGTTTCCCTTCCCACTTTTTTCAGAGTAGGTTCGTTTAAGGGCTTTCGAGACGCAGGACCGGCATTTTGGGCGTGTTTCAGAGGTGAGACTGCAGTAACCTTCGAGCTGGAGAACGACCGATACCGTTATGTGGTATTGGACGTGAATGATCCTCAGGAGGTTATTGGTTTGTTGAAAAAATACGGTATCTAAGTGGTTAAAGTGGAGAGTTTGCGTGCTTTGAGGGCCTGATACGCTCTTTCTTTGTAACCAGGATCTCAAGCGCATTGTTTATCTCAGACCGAGTGCTGACCGGGTCAATGACCGCATCGACAAATCCACGCTCTGCGGCAATCCACGGCGTCAGGTATGTTTCCTGGTAGCTGTTTTGATAAGATAGCCTTTCCTCGTCGGAAGCGCGCCTCATCAGGATCTGTGTGGCACCCTGGGCCCCCATAACTGCGATCTCTGCTTGCGGCCAGGCAAACACAATATCAGATCCCATGCCCTTGGAATCCATGACGATATATGCGCCTCCGTAGGCTTTGCGTAAGATGACGCAGATTCGGGGAACACTGCAGGCGGCGTAGGAAAATGCAAGTTCAGCACCATGCCTGATCATTCCTCGCCACTCGATATCTTTTCCCGGAAGGAAGCCCGGAGTATCGACGAGGGTTATAAGAGGAAGGTTGAACGAGCTGCAGAATCTGACGAACCTTGCGCCTTTTTGAGATGCCTGAATGTCTAAAGTGCCGGCCATGGATTGAGGTTGATTTGCAATTACTCCAACAGAACGGCCCCCGATTCTCGCAAGACATGTTACAAGTTGCGGGGCCCATTTAGCGCGAAGCTCTAGGTAATCACCGTTGTCGGCGATTTCGCCAATAACGGACCTGACATCATAGGATCCGGTAGGGGAAGGCGGTATGGCGGTGGCCAGATCATGGCAGATTCGATTTGGGTCGTCTGTGTTATTCGTGCGAGTTGTTAGAGAATTTGTAGAATCTGGCAGATATGAAAGGATTTCTGAGATGGTTTCGATGAGTTCACTTTCATCGGCAACTTCTATTGCGGTCACTCCTGACCGCGAAGCCTGTATGTGGGAGCCGCCGAGTTCAGCGCTTGTAGTTTTGACTCCTGTGAATTCTTCCACCATCGGCGGTCCTGAAACATAGGCATATGAATCTACAGTGCTGACAACTACATCGGCTATTCCCAAAAGCAAGGCAGGTCCGGAAATTGCAGGTCCTGTAAGTCCAATGATGATTGGAACGATTCCGGAAATTTCCGAAATTGTTTTGGCGGCGCCACCCCAGCTGGCTAAGGCCGATACCCCATCGGAAATAGATGCTCCTGATGTTGATAACACCATTACAAGCGGTATCTGGTTCTCTTTAGCCAGCACTGCGGCCCGAGATATCTTCGCGCCGTCATCCTGTCTAAACGCCCCTCTCTGTTGGCCGGGATTGGAGTAAACCGCAATTATCCGCCTGCCATCCAGTTCGGCAACAAAGACCTCCGTTGAGCCTGGGACTCTCGTGAGAATGCCAAGTTTTGCCGGTGGTTTCGAAACTATGTTGTCTTGATTGATAGACACTCGCTGACCTCTGACGTGTCAAAGTAACTTAGTGGAGCGGCAAACTCCGTTCGGCCCGTATGCCGAGTTAATTAGACGTGGGATAGTAATACCTGCGCCAGCGTCCAGCATCTTTTTCGAGCAAAACGAATTATTTTCCATGTGGCTATATGTATGCTTCCATATGCAAGCGGTTATTAACAAGTGAAATTCCATAGTTAACTGGGACTTGAATTTTTATCATATAGTTTGGCGGGCGATCCTATGAGATCTGGCACCGATGGCTAGGACACGACGCCTAAACAGGAGAGTTCGTGCAGCTCTGGGACTCCTTTGGGTTATCGCGGTTGCTGGTGTTGCCGTCTATATCGTGACCGACCGCAGTTCCGAATTAGCTGGTATAACGGGTGTATTTTCCCATTTGAATTTTTACTTCCTGATTCCAGCACTGGTTCTTGAGTGTGCATCCGTGGTGGCTTATACCCTGCTCCTAAAGTCAACTCTTTTGGCTGGTGGGGTGGCTCCTGGATTTAGGCGTCTGTTGGCAATCTTTTTGGCATCCAATTCAATCAACAATGTTGTGCCAGCAGGGACCGCTTTTGCATCGGTGTATTCCTTCAGGCGTTTCAGAGAGGTCGGAGCAAGCGAGGGGTTGGCGGGCTGGGCTGTATTGGCAACCAATGTCTTGGCTGCATTGTCACTCCTTGTTCTAGCTTTCATTGGCCTGGTGATTTCTGAAGGAAGTGTTTCCGGGATATCCCTGTCGGCATCTTTGGCAAGTGTCGCCTTAGTTATTCTTGCGGCATTGTTTGTAGTTGCTCGAGCTGAAACTGTTCTTCGGGCTACCGCTGCGTTCCTGAAATTTCTAGAGCGCAGGTTGGGGACATCATGGAAGATGACGGAAAAGGTTCGTCAACTTACGCAGGATATGAAGGCTGTTTCTCCCTCGGCGCCGCGACTCTCCAGGGCATTTTTTTGGGGCTTGTCGAACTGGATTTTTGATGCATTAGTTTTGGTCATCGCTTATTTGGCGACCAAATCGCCTATACCCTTCGAGGGGTTGCTCCTGGCATACAGCGCAGGACAGCTGGCCGCGACTTTGCCGATAACTCCCGGTGGTTTAGGAGTTGTGGAAGGCTCGATTTCCATTGCTTTGGTGGCATATGGTGGAAACCAAGAGGCGTCTATTGCTGCCGTGCTCTTATATAGATTCTTTAGTTTTTGGATATGGCTCCTGCCGGGTTTAGGTTGCTATATCGGGTTGCGCAAAAAATCCCCGGATGGACAACTGAATAACGCTGCCATTGAAGTTCTCCAGGCCGGGAAGGAAAAGGATGAGTAAGGCAAAGCGGTCACCGAAGTTGTGTTCAAGCATATGTGTCGGCCTAGTCCTGCTCATAGCCGGCTCAACATTGACTTCTTGTTCCAGCGCAAGGCTTCGACTGTCGTCAGGTGCAGGGCCGTGTTATCAAGTGCTGCCGGCGGCCCAAAATGCGGTTACCTCCCAAAAGACTTACCTCGGAGTGCGGTTGATAGCGAATAATACCGCTCAGTCGATACTTTCGAAAACGATCTCTCCAACCCAGCCCTATTACTGTCTAATTGCTTACCGGCTTATATACCAAAACGCAACTACACTTTCCCTGCCACGTCCAACCTTTGCACTAGTGATCGTGTCACCCAATACAAAACAGGTCATCGGGGTAAAAGAGGTTGCGAGACTGCCTTTCAGTTTCAGGAGGAGTATTTCAATTAGGTAGAGGTGCCTGATTTGCGGTTCTTTGCTCTTTCTGAAGCCTGCAGGATATTTTTGCGCAATCGGACTGCAGCTGGGGTTACTTCGACACACTCATCTTCATTCAGATACTCAAGCGCTGCCTCCAAAGTCATACGCAGGGGGGGTGTCAATCGGACGAACTCTTCAGCGACAGAGGACCGTATATTCGTAAGCTTCTTTTCCTTGGTCGGGTTGACGTCCATGTCGTCATTCCGGGAATTTTCTCCCATCAGCATTCCCTCGTAGAGGTCTTCTCCCGGGCTAATAAAAAGAGTGCCCCGCTCCTGGAGGTTCAGTAGCGCGTATGCAGTCGAAATCCCAGTTCGGTCTGCCACTAGTGATCCATTGGAACGGTTACGCATTTCACCGGCCCATGGTTCCCATCTTTCAAAACCATGATTGATAATGGCGGTGCCTTTGGTCTGCGTGAGCAGTTCCGTCCGGATTCCGATGAGTCCTCTCGACGGAATGAAATAGGTCATCCTGACCCAGCCAGTTCCATGATTGATCACTTGATCGAGCGAGCCCTTTCTCTGGGCCAGCGTCTGAGTCACCGGTCCGAAGAAATCTTCCGGCATGTCAATCTCGAGTCGTTCGACTGGTTCATGCACCTTGCCGTCGATTTCTCTGGTTAGGACTTGCGGCTTGCCTACAGTAAGTTCAAACCCCTCGCGTCTCATTGTTTCAATCAATACTGCAAGTGCGAGTTCGCCACGGCCCTGGACTTCCCAGGTATCTGGTCTTTCAGTGTTGAGAACCCGGATTGACACATTTCCAACAAGTTCAGAGTCCAGCCTCGATTTAATCTGACGCGCTGTGAGTTTCTTGCCATCCCGTCCCGCAAGAGGAGAGGTGTTTACCCCGAATGTCATGGACAGGCTTGGCTCGTCGACCCTTAGAACCGGTAGGGGGCGCGGATCATTGGAGTCCGCGAGAGTTTCACCAATAGTAATGTCCTGGAATCCGGCAATGGCAACAATCTCACCCGGACCGGCCTCATCAGTTTCTTGTCTGGTAAGTACGCTGGTTATGAGGAGCTCCGCAACTTTTCCCTTCGACATCGAGCCGTCAATTCGGCACCAGGCTACCGTCTGTCCTTTGCGTACTGTGCCATTCGCAATACGGCAAATCGCCAGTCTGCCAAGATATGCGCTGCCATCAATATTTGTTACCAGTGCCTGAAATGGATGATTCTCGTCGAATTCGGGTGCGGGTATATATTCGAGAATCGTTTCGAACAAAGGTTTGAGATTATCACCCTGCTTATCGGGGTCCAAACTGGACCAACCGTATTTGGCGCTGGCATAAACGATCGGAAATTCAATCTGGTGTTCTTTGGCGTCAAGATCCAAGAAAAGTTCGTAGATTTCATTGATGACTTCGTCAGGCCGTGCGTCAGGCCTGTCGACTTTATTCAACACCACAATGATAGTTAGATTAGACTCAAGGGCTTTTCTTAGGACGAATCTGGTTTGGGGAAGTGGGCCCTCAGCCGCGTCGACTAGAAGGACCACGCCGTCAACCATCGCGAGGCCCCGCTCCACCTCTCCGCCAAAGTCAGCATGCCCAGGGGTGTCAACGATGTTAATTTTTACGCCCTCATAGGTAATCGAAGTCTGCTTGGCGAGGATTGTGATACCTTTTTCCCGCTCCAGGTCCATAGAGTCCATGACCCGGTCAACCAACTCCTGGTTGGCCCTGAATGCGCCAGTTTCCCTGAGCATGGCATCCACCAGGGTGGTTTTGCCATGGTCAACGTGGGCAATAATTGCCACATTTCTAAGATCGTGGCGAATTGACATCTGTTTACTCCAATGTGGAAACTAGGACTTTTACTTTGCGCGCACTCAGTGGATTGCAAATCATGCGCAAAGGCTATCTAGTAATCTATTAGCCTCAAAGCAAATATCGTTTAGCCATGGGGAAACCTCTTTGCATTCCGGTCGAGTTCCCGCTTTACATCGTCCCAGGTGATTGGATCGGGATCCAGTCCCATTTCCTCATTTCTGTCTGCTTTCAGTAGCACTGACAGTGCCACACCCCAGAACACGGCTAGAGACACTAACTTGGCTAACGCACCTGTCAGCTCCTGGTCGGCAACTGCTCCAACTCCCATTGCTGAATTCAAATAGCTGGGATAAAGTGATCGTTTGGCGAATATCAATACGATTGCCGGGATATTCGGCAGCAGAGACAGAACGAACAGATATGCCAGCCTGCCTGCGGTCGAAAGCTGCCTCACGCCTGGAAGAAGCCGTAATATTGGAGTCCAGACTATGAGTGCGGCCAGAAAAAGGATCAGCTGCATCAGTTGCTCAGTTACCAACGATGATATTTCAAAAGCCACCAATGCTGGCGTCATGGCAAGGATCGCCGCAGCGCTGAACAGTAAAATTGCAGGGACTGGTCGGGCAAGTAATGCCAACGTAAAATCGACAAATCTGGGTCTGGTAAAGAATACAAACGATCCCTTTGGAATAGCCATGAGCAGCAGTGGAGCGGCAGCAAGAGTTATCAATAGTTGTTGTAACATACGCGCCAACAGCCAATCCTTTTTGGCAATGTCAGCAACGGGCCAGTAATTCGCGACGAAGAGCGATAGCATTCCGAGGGAGAAGAACAGCTTCTGGTGACGCGTGGTTGTGTTCCATCCTGACGAAAACCGATTTTTCCAAGACCGTCGGGGACCCTTGCCTCTGCCGAGCCCGCAAAAGAAGGGGTAGATGATGAAAGATATCAATGTGACGGTAATAGTGATCGGATGTAATTGAAACGACGGCATCCCCATGGTGAAATTTTATTGTCGGGTGGAAATTCTGATGTATTGGGGTGATTTCAAGCCTACATTTAGGAAGAGCCATGTAATTTGGCTGGTTAATAGTTAGAAGGATATTGGGTTGGCGCGGGCGGATAAATTTCCAAGGCTTTTCAATTTAGTCATGCTTCTGCTAGATACAACGAAGCCGGTATCACTCGATGAAATTGCTCGCCGCATAGGGGGATTTCCTGATTCTCCGATCGCGAGACATCAGGCTTTTGAGCGTGCCAAGAAGGAGCTTCGTGAACTTGGTATACCAATTGCCACTCATCAGATCCCTGGCGGCGAGCAGTATGGTTACCAAATCGACAAATCGGAGATGATCATTCCTGATCTTAGATTCACCGACGAGGAGGCTTCTGCACTCGCCGCGGCAAGTGCATTGGTCAGCTTCGGGAGCGGGGAACGGGAGTCGGCTCTTCAGAAGCTTGGCTGTGTGATTTCCGGACAGGATGCTGTAGTTGCGAGTATCCCCAGCCAGCCAGCATTGTTTCGGCTGTTTGAGGCAATCGGTCTCGCAAGAGTCGTTCGGTTTGTATATCGCGCAAAAGTCCGCACCGTGGATGTATTCGGGATTTCTTTTAGTTGGGGAAATTGGTACGTTGTGGGAAATGAGAGGGAATCCGGTAGTAGCAAAACCTTTTTGCTCAACCGTATCGAGTCAGAAGTGACTATCACTGACGTGCAAAGTCTTCAAAGGCCAGGTGATTTTGATATCTCTTCGAGACTCCCTAAGAACCGCTGGGAGGTTGGAGAGGGGGATTCCTTGACTGCCACTGTGGTGGTCCATCCCGATATTGCTCCGTTGGTGCAGTACGAAATTGGGAACCGAAGCAGCGTCGAGTTGCGCGATGACGGATCGGCCGTGGTACGTGTCAAAGTCGTCGATTCAGAACCTTTTGTTGATTGGCTGCTCAGTTATTTCGATAAGGCAGTTCTCATCGATCCGCCTGAGTTAGTAGCGGAGTTGAAGCAATATCTAAATGGATTAGCTGTCGGACTCCCGCCAGCTGAGAATGCTGCCTTACTGGGCTTTTTGGGACCATTTTTTAAGGGTGGTTCAGAACTTAAGATCGAAGAATCTTCAGTGGGGGATTTTGGAGTGCATGCGGATGACCCCGCTTTTGGGGGTAACGGCGGTCTTCGCAGCGCATCTGCAATGTACTCCGCATTGATCAAGATTCTTCCCTGGCTGGCCAGGAAGGAGTCGACCACCGTAGAAGAGATTTCGCGTATTTTTTCAGTTAGCGGCTCCGAGGTTATAAGGTTGCTGGAAATAGCCGCATGTTGTGGACTCCCGCCATATACACCGGATTCACTGCTTGAGATTATCGTTGACGAAGACGGAACGGTAAGTAGTTATCTGGACCTGGACGTAATAACCGCCCCCAGAAAGTTGAGTACCCTTGAAGCGATGGTGCTTGCCACCACAGCCTCCGCTGCGCTGAAGGTTCCAGGAATCGATGGAAACGGTCATCTGACATCGGCACTCAAAAAGTTGCAGTCGTCGTTGTCGAAGTTCCAAATTGGATTGGATGAAGTCGAAGTGTCATTGGAGGAGCCATTTTTTCTCAAAGATCTCACGAGGGCAGTTAACGAGCACCTAAGCATCGAGATAACCTATTTTGCTGTTTCATCCGAGCAGATCACAAGAAGGTTTGTAGATCCCTATCAGCTTTTTACTGAATCTGGTAAGTGGTATCTGAGGGGATTCTGTCACCTCGCAGTTGGGATAAGACATTTTTCGGTTGGAAGGATCATCTCCTGCCGGATTTCCGATCATCTTTTCGAAATACCCGAACCCGAAGTTCGACGGATAGCCCAGGGCGGCATTCCCAAGGCTTTCGGTGGCGGCGGCGAGCGGGTGATCCTGGCAGTTGCCTCGGAGTTTGGTTGGAAGGTTGAACGGTTGGTCGAAACCCCACAACTATTGCTCGCTCATGAAGGTCTTAATGTCTATGGGTTACGCTCGTCTTCAAAGGCATGGCTTTCCAAAGTATTGATCAGGCTTGGGCCGTCGGCCAATATCGTATTCCGGCCAGATATATGGGTCTGAAGTCCGAAGCCGGTAACATCCTCTCTGATTTATATAACTAAATTTTGACGAGACATAGATGAATTTGGAATAGTGGGATGATACCCCTTTACGTGC
>JABEUP010000063.1 GCA_013044365.1 Acidimicrobiaceae bacterium | reverse complement strand
GTGGCCAGCCAAGCATGACACAATACTTGTGTACGCAAAAGAACTGGGCAAACATATCTTCAATTATGATGAAATAGAACGTATCCCATACATGGCACCGGGACTCGTGACCAAAGAAAAAGCCACCCGGGGAAAGGTTCCGACTGACGTCTGGTGGCAAACCATTGTACATACGGCAGGGAAAGAACGGACCGGCTATCCCAACCAAAAACCAGAGGCAATTCTTCGACGAATCGTCGAAGCATCCTCGAATAAGGGTTCCTGGGTACTTGACTTTTTTGCCGGAAGCGGCACCACTGCCAAAGTTTCACAACAAATGGGCCGTAGATTTATTGCTATAGATCGTAATCCTGAAGCAGTAAGCATCATTACAAGACGGCTTGACATGGATAACGTACAGGAAATTAGCAGCTAATTCAGATTATGACTTGACGTACGGCAGCAAAGTAGGTAATCATGGAGTCGTGCATATTGTATTTGCAGCCACTCTCCTTCTTGGTTAGCTGCGAGCGTTACCGACGCTCGCAGAACCTCCTGTGCCTCTAGGCCAGGAGGTTTTTTGTTAGTCCGGATTAGGAAATTGAGAGTCGCGGCAGCAACGGTCGCAGAGCAACATTGAAAGGATAGAGGTAAGCGAGATGGATGAAAAGTTAGTAATTTTCGACACAACACTTAGGGATGGTGAGCAATCACCAGGGATTTCCCTTGACGTCGCCGAAAAACTTGAAATCGCTGAACAGCTTGCCCGACTGAATGTCGATTACATAGAGGCTGGTTTTCCCGTCGCCTCCCAAGGCGACTTCGACGCAGTGCAGGCAATTGCCCGTCAAGTCCACGGTTCAATCATCGCGGCTCTCTCCAGAACACAGCTTCGCGACATCGATCGATGCTGGGAAGCCCTGAGAGATGCCGAAAGAGCCCGGATCCATATCTTTATTTCCACAAGTCCTTCCCACATGGAACATATGCTCAAAATGGACCGTCAACAGGTGCTTACCGAGACCAGAAACAGCGTTGCACATGCGCGGAACTACACCGACGACATCGAGTTCTCGCCTCAGGATGCCACTAGGACGCCCCTAGACTTCATGCTCGAAGTTCTCCAGGCCGCCGTAACCGCCGGAGCGACAACGCTAAATATCCCGGACACCGTTGGATATGGAATCCCTTGGGATTTCGGCGCGCTAATCCAATACGTAAAGACCCAGGTCAAGGGTGATTACGTTATTTCTACTCACTGCCACAATGACCTGGGGTTGGCAACCGCGAATTCGCTAGCCGGCATTCAAGCCGGAGCCCGACAAGTTGAGGTATGCATAAACGGTCTGGGCGAGCGGGCTGGCAACGCCGCCCTTGAGGAAGTGGTCATGGCGGTGAAAATTCGTCCGGACCAGTTCCCGGGCATCACCACACAAATCCACACTGAGGAAATCGCTCGCACCTCTCGTCTCGTTTCACGGTTGACTGGATACCCGATCCAGTACAACAAAGCAGTAGTTGGAAGAAATGCCTTCGCCCACGAATCTGGCATCCATCAACACGGCGTCCTGGCCGACCGTGAAACCTACGAAATAATCGATGCGCAAAGCGTTGGACAAAAAGGCTCTCAGATCGTACTGGGTAAACACTCAGGACGGCACGCATTTTCGGAGACCCTCAAGAACATGGGCTTTGAGGTTCATGGTGAAGCACTCAATCAGGCATTCTTTAGGTTCAAGGACCTCGCAGACCGCAAGATGGAAATCACGGAGGCGGACCTCGAAGCATTGGTGGCAGACGAAATCAGCACTGATGCCGAGAATGCCTACAGCCTACTCGAGTTGGAGGTAGTCGGTGGTACTGTGGGAACTCCAACCGCACGGGTAGTTATTTCCAGGGATGGAGAGATACTTGAGGCAAAGGCTGATGGGAACGGAATGATCGATGCTGCCGGGAAAGCGATACAAAAAGCAACCGGGCTTTCTACCAAGCTCATTGGATTTACCGTCTCCTCAGTTACCGGCGGAGAAGACGCCCAGGGTGAGGTAGTGGTTCAGCTCGAATCTGGAGACTTCAAAGTCTCTGGCCGCGGAGTGTCGACTGACGTCGTCGAGGCATCAACGAGAGCCTACCTGAATGCAGTGAACCGCCTCTCGCGGTCTATGGCAAGAAGAGAGACCCGAAATATTGAAGTTGGACCTTAACACTTATATTTTCCAAGCGGCCAGAAAGCGTGACTAGTCCCGCTTTCTGGCCTCGCGACTTCCCGCCTTTTCAAGAATTCTTCTGAGATCCAGAAAAGTTGAAAGTACACTATTAAGAACCCGGGCGGATTTCTTCGAGTCCATTCCGAGGTTAACAAGCACCTCTGCAATGAAATCGCCGATACTATCGGCATTCTCCATATCCCACAGTGCCTGCTCGAGGCTGAATACAAGAATGTCCCTGGTCAATTCTTCATCGTCGCTGATTGAGGTGCTCTCACCAAAGAGCGAAAACTGCACAGAACTAAAAAGGACGTCCAGCGATGCATCCACGGAGTTGATGGTGTCTATTTCGAACTGAGAAGATGTGATCTTCATGCCTGGTTCGATATGTCGCACATCGCTATTAATGTCTTCGTCTTCCTCGAGTAATCCATCTCCGCAAAGTGCTTCCCACCCGCCCGCGATAATCCTCCAGGAAGTTCCGCAGCAATCGCAATCTAGCCAGCCGTCCCGATAAACCGCCTCTAACACGGGAAACCCCTGGGCTATATACCAGGGTGGACAGGCTGGACAAATATTATTCTTTATCATCTCCTTGACGCTCTGTGCCTCGGCTTCATCGGCCCAGCGGCGCAAACCATCGAGATCCACACGATGTTCCGTGCATCTCATGTAAAAGATCTGATCAGAGCTCACCTGTCCAAGCTCGGCTATCTTCATATTGGCTCCCATTTCGGGTAAAGCCTCAGGAATCACTATTAATCCCTATTTTTAAGGTACATCTATTCGCTAACGATAGGAAAGTATTTTCGTCAGATAATTGATGGGAATGGCAGATTTAGCCGACAAGCTTGTTGTATTGGTCCTTGGAAGGTGAGCCGCGGTATAAAGCTTGACCCTCTGACATGCCTATCATTGAATTCGCAACAGCTAGGAACTCTTCGGAGTGAGTAGCCACCAATACTGCCACTCCGCGGGTGGCCTGATCCTTAATCAGTTGGATAAGTGAAGCTTTCCCTCTTTGATCCAACCCGACAAAAGGTTCATCCAAAATAAGCAGCCTGTGCGGACGAATGAGCGCCATTGCCAAAGCCACTTTCTGCCTTAGTCCACGGGAAAAGCTGCTGGGAAGCTCATCCTGACGCTCCGACAGGCCAAATGAGGCAAGTAGTTCTTTTGCCGGGGATTCCCAGTCCTCCAATCCGTTTATCCTGGCGGAGAACTCAAGGTGCTCCAGTGCGGAAATGTCATCGTAGAGAATGGGCGTATCGAGTGACACTGAGGTCACGCTTCTGGCATCATCGGAACCTGCCTTGGCACCCAAGATCGAGATCTCACCGCTGGCAATTGTGACCAATCCAGTGACGGCCCGTACCAAGGTGGTCTTGCCGGATCCGTTGGGACCAATCAGGACGGTTACCTCACCCTCTTTTACGACGAACGATACATCCTTTAGAACTTCGTTCTTCTCGTAAGCCTTTGAAATTTTCTTTACCTCGAGCACGGCGCGAGAGGCCATTGCGACTCCTTGTTCAGCCATTACTTAGTGACAGTTCGTTGCGTCGCCTGATCCATGTCCAGGCAGCCAAGGGAAATATAAGGGAGAAAGACGCAGCTGAAATTGCCGTTGCGTCTATCAGTGAAGTGTTGAGAACGTGCAGGTCGTAAGCGTCAACCATTGCAATCAGTCCCGATGCAACAATGACAAAGGGCAGCAACTCGATTATTACCGACGTCATTGCCACAACCTCAGGCATCAAAGCGGAGGTACTTGCTGATCTCTGCTTACGCAAAACCCCTACCGCCGCCCCGGTAGTAGAAGCCGCCGCAATCGGTATAACACTGATCAAACCAACGTGAACCGATAATGCAAACCCCGCGAAAGGTACAGTTGCCAGAGTGCCAATCACAACAAAAATGACCATTCCAATTGCAGGAACCACAAGCAGACGCGACTCAACCTTGGACATCGAAACCCCAATACCCGAAATTGCGTCTGGACGGTCAGCTAGCTGGGAAAGCGGCTCCAGAAGATCAGTTGCTGCTATATAAAGAGCGCCAACCACGATCGCCAAAGGAACAAATGAACCAGACCACATAATTCGAGCCGACAAACCAGCTGCCACTGCGAGAACCAGAAATCGCAATAAACGCTCAATGGGCCATCTGATTAATGACTCCAGCGACCTTTTACACACTTGTGCCGTTAACCCGTGGCCGAGCGAAAAACTTGACAACCAGGATCTTCCACCCCTTGACTTTTCACCTGACAGTTGCCTCCTGAGCAAAATAACGGTTCTGATATCACGCATTGTCGCCGCAAATCTAAGTGTTCCCACCAACCTTGCCCGGTGCTCAAGCATTTCCAGAGACAATCCGGAAATGAAATACAGACCAAGTGCGAATAAAATCACCACTGACAGAACCGTAAGTGCAGCCAAGAAAATGTAACTTTGACTAAGGAAGAGTTTGCCCAGCCAAGTACCGGGGAAAAATGAGGTTCCGTAGTAGACGTCCAAACAGGACCAGATAACTACAATACTGCCGAGCAGGGAGGCAATCCATTTGTTTATTCGGAGTCCGGAGGCAATATATCCGCCTCCAAAAAAACTCAGCACTCCCACTACTGCCACTAATGCACCCTCGGCTACCAGGCGGACGGTACTAACCCCAAGTGCCCGGTGAGTAATTCCGCCTACGAGTCCGCCAATCAAAAGTGCCGGGGGAATTGTGGAGCGAACTTGTGAAACTGCCTTTGACCTGAGAAAATGCGACCTGGGTACCCCGGAAAGCAGAATCATTCGCACGTCAGCACCCTGTAGGGCTAGCGGACCACCCCTTGAACCTGAACGCAGACCGAATAGCATCGCCAACCCAATAGACAGTCCGAGAAATGACGGACCAACATTAACAACTTGGCGTTGGACCACAGAGCCAAGGGGGGCAGACTGAACCAGCCCTACCAAAAGGGAGCCGCCCACAAGAAGGGCAGCTCCAACCATGTAAGCCTTGTAAATTGCGTTTACAAGGTCCATCTTCTCAACAAAGTGGCGTCGACGCGCCTTAGAAAGATCCCTAAGTGCCTCGACACCAATGGTTTGTGCCATTATCCGCCCGAGACATCCTTGAGACCTGGCCTTCCGGACTTCATGAATGGCATCATTGCTCTTAGTTGGGAACCAACTTGCTCGATTGGGTGTGCCGCAGCGGCCTTCCTGAGTTCGTCAAACTTATGCTGTCCATCTTTGTTTTCCTGAACCCAAACCTCGGCAAAGTGCCCATTTTGGATCTCGTCGAGAACCTTTTGCATCTCGGCTTTCACTCCATCATTTATGATGCGCGGCCCGCTCGTAAGTCCGCCCCATTCAGCGGTCTCTGAAACCGAAAACCACATTCCTGAAAGTCCATTTTCATACAGCAGATCCACGATCAGCTTCAACTCGTGAAGACACTCAAAATATGCGGACTCCGGCTGGTAGCCATTGCCGACCAGTGTTTCATAGCCAGCGGTGACCAGCGCAGCCAGACCTCCACACAACACGACCTGCTCCCCAAAAAGGTCAGTCTCAGTTTCCTCAGCAAAGGTCGTCTCGAGAACACCCGCTCTAGTTGATCCGATTCCATGGGCATATGACAGAGCTACGCTCTTTGCGTTGCCTGTGGCATCCCGAGCTACCGCAATCAGAGAAGGGATCCCACCGCCTTCAACGTAGGTTCGACGTACCAGATGACCGGGCCCCTTGGGCGCGATCATGATTACATCCACATCCGGCGACGGCTTAATCTGCTCGTAACGAATATTGAATCCGTGAGCAAAGGCCAGCGCGGCCCCCTTTTTCAGATTTGGCGCGATCTCTGCCTCATATACCGCAGGCTGAGCCGTATCTGGCGTCAGGATCATAACAAGGTCTGCATCCCTGGTTGCATCGGCGACACTTGCGACCTTTAGACCGGCATTCTGAGCCTTGGCTCTAGATGACGATCCCTCCTTGAGCCCGACTACTACGTTCACACCCGAATCTGCAAGATTAAGTGCGTGCGCATGTCCTTGAGACCCGTATCCAATTATGGCAACCTTCTTGCCTTGCAGTAAAGAAGCGTCGGCATCTGCCTCGTAATACAAAGTGGCCATATCAGCCAGCCCTCCCGGTAGTGTTTTTGAATTTGTTTGACTGACGCTCAAGCTTAGCCAGAGCTACCCTCCCAGTTCTCTGAAGCTCGACAATTCCAAAACTTGAAAGTAGCTCAGAAAAATCATCAAGCTTGCTTGGCTCGCCTGTCGCCAGTACGGTCAACTTATCTGTGCCCACATCGATGATCTTGCCGTCAAAAAGTGCTACAAGCTCCATCACGTGACCTCGCGCGGAAATATCGGCATTTACTGTCGCTGCCAGCAACTCGCATTCAACTGATTCTGCGGGATCAAGTTCAGATATCTTGATAACATTTATCAATTTGTGAAGCTGCTTGGTTATTTGCTCCAGCGGAGCCGAGTCCACGTCAACAACAATCGTAATTCGCGAAAAGCGGCTGTCGTCTGTTGGAGCCACTGCCAGCGAAAAGATATTGTACCCCCTCCGCGAAAAGAGCTGCGCAATACGTGCAAGGACTCCTGCCCTGTTCTCTACCAAAACGGACAGGACATGGTGATGTATGATACCGCTATTGTCAGATGGGTCTGAAAGAGACCCGTTTCCAGGTATATAAGAAATGCTCATGTCTTGACCAAACCTTCCGGACCCAAAATAATGTTGTCATTCGAAACTCCTGCGGGAACCATTGGGAATACCTTCTCACTTGAGTCAGTTCGAAATTCAATCACCACCGGACGATCATTGATTTCATTCGCCTTCTCGATGGCTGGCCCAACCTCTTCGGCACTCTCAACCCTAAATGACGCGCATCCCATCGCCTCAGACCATTTGACATAGTCCGGAAGGTCTGGTGACAAATAAACCTCGGAATAGCGTTCCCCATAAAAGAGTTCCTGCCACTGACGCACCATTCCGAGATATGAGTTGTTGAGCAGAGCCACTTTGATCGGAATCTGCTCCATTGAGGCAGTAACAAGTTCCTGGGCTGTCATTTGGAAGCACCCATCTCCGTCCACCGCCCACACAACGCGGTCTGGCTTTCCAACCTTTGCGCCAATTGCAGCGGGAATCGCAAAGCCCATCGTCCCGAGCCCACCAGAATTGATCCAGGTGTACGGGTGATTGAATTTCCAGTATTGGGACGCCCACATCTGATGCTGACCTACTCCGGAGACCACGATAGTGTCACTAGGATTGGCATCTCGCAACTTCTCAATCACATACTGGGGTTTCAGCACCCCGGTAAGCGAAGGCTGATCGTATTTAAGCGGGTATTTCTCCTGCCACTGTTTAACGGTAACAATCCAGTCCGAAATATCAGCCCTCTGATTGTAGGCTTGCGGGTCTGCCTTGATGGACCTGATGATATCCTCCATCACACTACGGCAATCACCAACTATTGGAACGTCTGGACGCCTCAACTTACCAAGCTCAGCAGGATCTATATCGACGTGAATGATCTTCGCATTCGGCGCAAACCCATCAAGTTTCCCTGTCACCCTATCATCAAAGCGACTTCCCAACGCGACAAGGAGATCCGCCTGCTGCATCGAGGTAACGGCAGTATAGTTGCCATGCATTCCCGGCATTCCCAAACATAATGGGTGGTCATCCGGGAAGGCCCCCCGCGCCATCAGGGTCGTGACAACCGGGATTCCAGTCAGCTCAACCAGTTCCGCCAAAGCCTCCGAACCGCGAGCCTTGAGTACTCCACCGCCAACATAGAAAACCGGCTTGGTCGACTCGAATAGCATTTTCACCGCCGCCGCAATCATCTTGGAATGACCGCGGGTATTTGGCTTATAACCGGGAAGGTCAATTGATGTAGGCCAATACCAATCCATAGTGGCGTTAGCCACGTCTTTTGGAAAGTCGATCAGAACCGGACCAGGACGACCCGTGGTGGCAACGTGAAATGCTTCTGCAACGACATTTGGGATGTCGTTGGCATTGGTGACTAACCAGTTGTGTTTTGTCACACTCATCGTAATTCCGGTGGTGTCAGCTTCCTGGAATGCATCCGTTCCAATGGAACCTGTCGCAACCTGGCCGGTTATCACCACGATCGGTATCGAGTCCATGTAAGCATCCGCCAAAGGAGTAACTATATTCGTAGCCGCAGGCCCCGAAGTTACCATTGCAACTCCAGGTCTTCCGGTTGCGTGGGCATACCCCTCGGCCATATGACCGGCGCCTTGTTCGTGCCTCACCAAAATATGTCGAATAGGCGAGTCAATTATTGGATCATAGACAGGAAGGATAGCTCCGCCCGGCAGGCCAAACATCACTTCCACGCCCTGCATTTCCAGGCTTTTAATCAAAGCCTGCGCTCCAGTTAGTTTCATTTCCAACTCCCAGATAAACTAAAAAACCTCCCTATCGGGAGGCCAAAAAGCGCACGATGTTTTATCTCGCCGTGCGCTACTCGATTACTACTACCACCAAAAGACTTTTACTCATCGCCATTAACAATAGGGCATATTCTTAGCAAAACCTAATAAATAGTTAACTTTTTTGTGGAAAATGGTGCATAACCACCATTTTCCACAAACATCGCCTCACAAAAACAGCTTTATGCTTCCGTAATGGCGCCTTTGTCTGCGCCAACTACCAACCGTGCATATTTAGCCAGCGCACCGCGAGTGTAACGGGGCGGTGGCACGCGCCACTCGTTCCGGCGCCGATCCAACTCATTCGTATCGACCATTAAATCGATACTGTGGTCGTCCACGTCAATTACAATCCTGTCACCATCTTTTACAAATGCGATTGGCCCCCCATCCACTGCTTCTGGGGCTACGTGGCCGATACAGAAGCCGTGGGTCCCGCCGGAAAACCTTCCGTCGGTAAGCAAAGCCGCATCTGAGCCTCGTCCAGCGCCTTTCATAGCTCCAGTCACTGCCAACATCTCGCGCATCCCAGGACCACCCTTGGGACCCTCGTAGCGAATTACAACGATATTACCTGGCTGAATCTCTCCGGCGAGGATTGCCTCCATGGCGGCGTCCTCACCATCAAATACCCGCGCAATACCATCAAAATGTCTGGTATCAAGTCCGGCTACTTTTACAACAGATCCCCTCGGTGCCATAGAACCCTTCAGAATTGCGATTCCGCCCACCGGATTGATTGCGTCGGCAAGCGGGTGAATCACTTCTCCATCCGGAGCGGGAGGATTGATTTCAGCCAGGTTCTCCGCCATGGTCTTCCCCGTCACCGTCATACAATCGCCGTGCAGCAAACCGTTGTCCAGAAGATGTTTGAGTACCACAGCAACTCCACCGACGCGGTCTATGTCATACATGTGATATTTGCCATGAGGCTTAGTGTCAGCTAAGTGAGGAACGCGCGCTGCAATCTTATTGAAGTCGTCGATTGTTAGATCAACATCTGCTTCGTTGGCAATGGCAAGAAGATGGAGTACGGCATTAGTTGAACCACCGAGGGCCATAACTACTGAGATCGCATTTTCGAACGCCTCCTTGGTCATGATGTCTCGCGCTTTGATATCACGCTTCAAAAGGCCAATCACGGCTTGGCCTGACCTGAAGGCATAGTCAGCCATACGGTCGTCAACCGCCGGTGTTGCCGCTGAACCCGGGAGCGACATGCCAAGTGCTTCGGCAACCGAGGCCATGGTGTTGGCGGTAAACATTCCAGCGCAACTTCCAACTGTGGGACAGGCGTGGGTTTCTATAAGCGCGAGCTCCTCCTCTGTCAGGGTGCCGGCACCCACAGCTCCAACCGCCTCGAACACCGAAACAATATCGAGTACCTTGTCATCTTGATGACCCGGCATAATACTTCCTCCATAGAGGAAGATCGCCGGAACGTTCAGGCGAGCGGCTGCCATGAGCATACCGGGGAGCGACTTATCACAACCCGCCAGAGAGACCAAAGCATCGAACCTCTCGGCGTGCATCATGATCTCGACAGAATCCGCTATCACTTCACGCGATACCAATGAAGCTCTCATTCCTTCATGGCCCATGGATATAGCATCAGAAACGGCAATAGTTACAAACTCAAAGGGAAACCCTCCCGCAGAGGTGACACCCTCCCGGGATATCTTTGCGAGCTTGTCTAACGACATGTTGCACGGGGTTACCTCATTCCACGAAGAGGCGATCCCGATTTGGGGCTTATCCCAGTCTCCATCGGTCATACCCACCGCTCTCAACATTGCCCTTGCTGGAGCACGTCGATAACCGTCCGTTACTTCATAACTTCGGGGCTTCAGGGGATTATGGGAAAAATTATTAGATAACTCATTTGACATAGCTAAAGAATAAGTGAAAAAGTTTAATTTTGCACGTCTGGCTAGAAAAAACTACCGGCTCTAAAATCCCAAGTTCTACAAAGCGGCGCCGTTCACCGAGATCGGACGTGGAGCGAGAAGTCTTCGGAACTTATCCATCGGTAGGATTCAACGCTTGGAACGCAGTATCGAAGTGACCACTTTCCCATCAGCCTTACCCTTGGAAAGCTTCATAATCTGACCTATGAAAAATCCGGCCAGCTGGTCTTCACCGGCGGAGAACCTCTCCCACTCTCGGGGTGACGAGCTAATAACCTGATCAACTAGATCCTCGATAACCGACGAGTCCAGCGCCTCAAATCCCATCGCTTTGGCGATGTCGAGGGCAGTTGCCCCTGATACGAGCATCTGCGCAAGTACATTCTTAGCCTGGGTTGCGGAAAGCTTGCGCTCCGATTCCATCTTGATAAGATCGCTGAATTTCTCAACCGTTAGATTTGACAGTTTCTCCAGGTCACCGGCTACCTCATTGGTAGCTCTCGCTAACGCCAACCTTGGGTCGGCACCGCTCTCAACCGATCCAACTATCAAGTCATCTAGGCCCAGATTAACGGCAGTCACGATTTGATCAAAGGTGGATCCCGAGGAAACACCATCGAAAAGTACAGCCAGTCTCTCTCGGCGCGATGCTGGCAAAAGTCCGATTCGGCCTTTTATCTCAGTGATCCATTCGCTGGAAGGACTCAAAGGAACAAGATCGGGTTCCGGAAAATAGCGGTAATCATAGGCCTCTTCCTTGGAGCGCATCGCCGATGTAACGCCCTGATCCTCATTCCAGTGCCGCGTCTGCTGAATTATCTTCCCACCCGATTCGATAAGTGCGACCTGCCGCTGTGCCTCATAACCGATCGCTCTTACCAGAGACCGAAGGGAGTTGAGGTTCTTGATCTCGCACCTAGTTCCAAACTCCGACAAACCAAGCTGGCGTACCGAGACATTTGCATCAACACGTAGTGAGCCTTCCTCCATTTTCCCGTCTGAGGCCCCACTCGCCACCAGGATAGACCGAAGCTCTGATACGTATTCGCGGGCCTCCTCGGCAGAGCGCAGATCCGGAGCAGAAACAATCTCAACCAGCGGAATGCCAGCCCTGTTGTAGTCAACCAGCGAATGATCCGCTCCGTGGATACGCCCGTTGTCTCCGCCAACATGGGTTGACTTGCCAGTATCCTCCTCAATGTGAGCACGCTCGATTCTGACAATCTTCCTTGACAGAGGCAGCTCAAGGTAACCATTTTCGTTGATTGCCTTCTCATACTGGGAAACCTGGTAATCCTTGGGCATATCGGGATAGAAATAATTTTTTCTGTGAAAGATCGACTCATCAACGGTGCAGTTGAGAGAGAGGCCTATGCGGACTGCGAGTTCCACTGCCTGCTCGTTTATCACCGGAAGAGACCCGGGCAATCCCAGGCAAACCGGACAAATATTAGTATTCGGTTCACGTCCAAATGAGTTGGCACAACCGCAAAACAGCTTCGTCTTGGTTCGCAGTTCGCAATGAACCTCGAGCCCAACGACTATTTCCCAACCGGGAAGAAACTGAGGCGCTACATCCGAAAATACTGAATCATCTACCATTCAATTCATTCCTGTCTAATAACTTCACGCCAGGTCGTCTACTCCCAAAACAGCGTCTTTGAAATCGGCGGAGCATCATTCTCTATCGCGGCGGCAACTCTAAACATGTTTGCCTCGCCCAAAGCAGGCGCCAGTACTTGAATGCCGATTGGCATCTGATTCTCGCCAAGACCGTAGGGCACGCTCATTGCGGGGTGGCCTGCAAGATTCGTTGGTATCGTACATACATCGGAGAGATACATCGACAAAGGATCGGCAGCTTTGGCGCCAAGCTCGAATGCGGTTGTCGGTGCAGTAGGTGACAGCAGCACGTCAAATTGCTCATACGCCTTCTTAAAAGAACCGATGATCATCGTCCTTACTTTCTGAGCCTTTCCGTAATATGCGTCGTAATAGCCAGAAGACAGGGCAAACGTCCCCAGCATTATCCGTCTTTTCACCTCTGCGCCGAAACCCTTTGTCCTCGAGGCGACATAGGTTTCGTTCATGTCCTGACCCTCCACCCGAAGTCCATAACGGACTCCGTCGTAACGCGCCAGATTAGAAGATGCCTCAGCGGGTGCAATCAGGTAATAGGCGGAAAGACCGTAGGCCACAGCTGGAACCGAAACGTATTCCACTGTTGCCCCCTGACTGGTAAGGCTGGCCGCTGATGCCTTGAGTGCTTCTCCAACCATGGGAGCCACTCCGTCAACGAGCTCCTCAATAATACCCACTCGCAAACCTTCGACTCCATGGTCTATCACCGAAACGAAGTCTGGGGTTGCATCTACCAAACTGGTCGAATCCTTGGGATCGTGCCCAGCAATAACCTGGAGCAAAAGAGCGGCGTCTTTAACATTGCGGGCGAGCGGACCAACCTGATCCAGTGACGATGCAAATGCAATCAGTCCGTATCGGGATACAGTCCCATAGGTTGGTTTGACTCCGACAATACCGCATAAAGCGGCAGGCTGACGAATGGACCCACCGGTGTCTGACCCTAGCGCAAGCGGAACGAATTTTGCCGCAACCGCAGCAGCAGAACCTCCAGATGAACCGCCCGGAACCCTCTTTAGATCGTATGGATTCCTGGTCGGGCCGAACGAGGAGTTTTCTGTGGACGAACCCATAGCAAACTCGTCTAAGTTTGTTTTTCCAAGAGATACACCGCCGGCCCCGCTCACTTTTTTCACCACCGTGGCACTATATGGAGGCTTCCAGCCCTTTAGAATTTGGGATGCACATGTGGTTGCTATTCCCCGGGTAACTAAATTATCCTTCAATGCAATAGGCACACCAGCCAAAAGCCCTGCGTCCTCACCCTTGGCAATCTTCGCGTCAATCTCTTTCGCAGTCGAAATAGCCGCCGCCTCGGTGATTTCCAGAAATGAATGTAGCGCGGAGTCATAAAATTCATTCAGCGCTAGGTGCTCCTGTGTCACTTCGACGGCAGATATCTGCTTAGATTTGACCAATTCGGCTATTTGGCAAGCGCCAAGCCCGACAGAACTTCCCGTCATGGAGCCTCTCCAAGTATCCGCGGCACCAGAAACCTACCATCCTCTGAGGCAGGGGCCTGCGACAAGACCTCCTCGCGATCGAGAGAGGGCATTTCAACATCTGGCCGAAATACGTTCGTAAGCTCAAGTGGGTGCGCCGTTGGCATCAAGCCAGCTGTGTCAAGCGCCATTATGTCCCGGGCATGGTCAAGTATCGCAGCCAGCTGACCTGTGTATGTGAGCTCTTCCTCTTCGCTCAGTGAGAGTCGGGCGAGGTTCGCCACATGAATAACTTCTTTTCTAGAGATACTGTCTGACATGCAATCCAATCTTATCTCTCGCGGCGGCGCACCTTAGCAAATGCGGACGGATGAATCCGAAATCACTTTACGCTCAAACCTAATTATCCTGGCGCCTGAACAATTTGAGCGGGAATTCATTTACCGACTCGGCATTGTAGTCCAATTTGGCAACATGGCAGGTCTTATCCAACGATACCCTCTTCTAATTGGAGTAAACCTCGACAATCACCAGAATGACAGCAGATTGAACCGGCGCAACATAATCCTGTTCGGAGAAAAATAAGCATACCGCTTCGGATCGTCCCAAAATCTTCAACTGCCTTTGGCAAGGCCCGGCAGCCGAGAAAGCACAAACTTCAACCCGTCAACCTTAAGGTATTCGGCCTTAAAAAGATGAGACAATCCGTTAACAACCCAACCAGAAAGACTGCGATTTGACCACCCAAATCGGCACTGCAATGGCGGCCTATAGCCTCCAGACAAAATCGCTTCCGTCAGACCAACTTAACGACCGACATTGCCCGTCTGGACTGCGTATACGATGTTGTATCTGTCGCAGGCTTCTACTCCTTGCAGTTTCAGATTCCAATATGCCCTTAAGCCCGTCCCCGAATAAGACAAGTCGATAAGATCGAATACACTGTCTGCCCAAAATGATTATCATCAAGAGCGAGAGTTACAGGGAAGGTCACGTCATGGAAAAGTTCCTATTCCTAAGTCCTGAATGGATTGAAAAAGCAAATGAGATTCGCGAAGCCAACCGTGATAGCGAAACCAGTCCCTCCGTCACAATCAGAATGAATCAATTGGTAACGGACCTGCCCTTCGGAACAAGCGAGCTCCGGACGTTCGTCGACACTTCCAAGGGTTCTTTAGAAATCGAACTTGGGGAGTTAGAAAACCCAGAAGTATCGGTGGTCGTTGACTACGAAACCGCTAAGGCAATATTCGTGGATCTGGACTCGCAGGCTGCGATTCAGGCCTTCATGGCTGGCAAGATAAAGGTGACCGGTGATTTGACCAAACTGATGGCTCTTCAAGGCACCATTGCCCCTAATGAGTCTGGAATGAAAATCGCCCGGAAGATCAAGGATATGACCGCGTAGTTCTAACCTGTAATAAGTGCCACCGAGGATCCGGCCTGCACGTTGGTTCCCGCCCTTGGACTGGTTGCAACAACTGTATTGGATCCAAAATAGCTGTAAACGGAGCCAACCGTTAGACCAGACTGGTTCAACACAGCTTCGGCCTGTTGGAGCGTGTCTCCAACCACATTAGGCACCTTTATAATTTGGGGGCCCTTTGAAACTATGAAAGACACCGTCGATCCCCGCTGCACCATCGAACCCGGAGACTGCGCTTGGGAGATCACAGTTCCCTTGGGCACCGTAGTGGAATAACCCTGGCTCTCCGAAGGAACCAGTGCCAAGGCCTGGAGTTGGCTAACAGCGTTCTGTTCGGTTTGACCAACTAGATTTGGAACCTGCCTAGGAGCGGGTCCCTTGCTGACGGTAAGGGTGACCTTGCTTTGTACCTGTTCCATCACCCCAGCTGCCGGAGTAACTGAGATCACCTGATCAAGGGGGGCAGTTTCTGAATAACTTTGCTCGATAACAGGAATGAGGCCCAACGACTTGACCATGTTCTCCGCAGCAGTGGCGGAGAGCCCGACAACTGGCGGTATCGCAACAGGGGCCGGACCTTTTGACACTACCAAACTAACTGGCTTTCCTCTTGAGAGCAACGTTCCACTCTTGGGCGCCTCTCCGCTGACCTGCCCGCTCTTCACCGATGGGGAATAGGTATAAGTGATACCTCCAACCTTGAGGTGTGAGGCTGATATGGCACTTTCCGCGGCAGCCAAAGTATCACCAACCACCGGAGGGACCTTGGTGGAGAACACAGCAGAATAGAGCTTGGAACCCAGGCCAAACAACGAAAGAGCGGCAATTAGCACGATCAGAACAAATGCCACAATGGCAAACCAAAGTGAGCGCCTTTTGTGCCAAAGCGCCAAAGGAGCGCCGTGACGACGAGATACCTTCAATTTGGGGGCAATAAGTGTCGCACTATTACTCCCAGCGTCGAGGAGGTCTGGCAAAATCGGTTTGATTGGAGACTGGTGACCCCTGTCATCAGCAGAACCCTGAGAAGATGCCAGGGTCGTGCCGTTCGCAAACGAAGATATCCCCCCCACCTCCGTAAGGTCCCCGTTCTCATCTGTGATCATCGGAGACGGGCCGCTTACCTTCAGCGAAGTTGGTGGCTCCAAAACCCTCACCAGTTTCTCAAGCTGGAACACCAGGTCCGTTGAGGAGATCCTTTCCTCGGAACTCAACCTCAGGCAAGATTCCAGTATCGGCTTCAGAGTCCCGGACCCTTCAGGAACACTAACGTCCCGATGAATCCGCGCCATTAACAGTGATACCGTGGTATCTCCTGTAAATGGCAGATAGCCGAGAAGGGCTTCGTATATCACGAGTCCGAGCGAATAGACGTCCGAGCTCCGGTCACTGTCCTTAGCAAGTGCCTGCTCGGGCGCAGCATAGCGTGCAGTACCCATCAGAGTTCCAACCGGCTCAGTCCAAGCTGCTTCAGAAAGAGCCCTCGCCAGACCGAAGTCTGCTATTCGGATTCTGGCTTCATCGTCGAACAACAAGTTTGCGGGTTTGATATCGCGGTGAACATAACCACGCCCATGTGCATATGAAAGACCTTGAGCGACTTGGAGCATCAGCGAAGCTGCCTGTGACTCGCTTAGCAACTCCCCGGTATTCAGATACTCGCGCAAAGAGCCGCCAGCCAAATACTCTAGAACAAGATACGGCGTGCTCCCAGATTCACCCCAGTCAAAAACCCGCATGATATTCGGATGGTTCAAACTGGCGGCTGACTTGGCTTCAGATTGAAATCTCTTCAGAAAAAATGCGTCACCGGCTAGAGAAGAGTGCAAGAGCTTGATTGCAACCTTGCGTCCCAGTGAGAGATCCTGGGCCAGGTAAACGTCACCGGATGCACCCTGGCCAATGGCAGCTACCAGTGTATATCGACCGTGCAGAATCTTCCCTATATTTTCTTGGAGCCGAGCTGAGTACACTAAAAAGCCTCTCCAATTAGAGCACAATCTATGAAGTGCACCTGAAGCATCATCCCACTATTGCTTCCTGACGCGACTCCCATCCACCATAATCCATTCGCAAAACCATCTACGCCCAATCGATCTTTTGTGCCTGCGTGAAGGGAAGTTAGTCTCAAGAAAACTCCCCATATTGCAAAAGTTCCGCAAACTGACCCTCATCTATGATCGGCACTCCTAGTTCCTGAGCCTTGGTTATTTTTGAGACACCAGGGGCATCTCCTGCCACAAGGGTATAAGTGTTCCGTGATACTGAAGAACTTGTTTTTCCGCCCCTTGAAACCACGGCGTCTTGAGCGGCCTCCCGTGAGAAATTGGCAAGAGTACCCGTTATGACAATCACCCTATCCATCAGAGTCTTTACCACCTCATCCGGACTGATTTTATCCCCTCTTTCGTAAATAGCCACACCGAGTTCTATCAGCTCTGTGCATATCTTAGATGATTTGGGATTCTCGAAGAATTCAAGCACTGACAGTGCAATCTTCTCACCAACGCCTTCGATATCCTCCAGAGCCTCCTTGGAAGCTGTCATCAACTCGGGAAGTGACCGAAACCTCTTAGCAAGCGCTGCAGCCGCACCTTCACCCACATGCCGAATAGCCAAACCGACCAGAAGCCGGGAAAGTTGCCTCTGTTTTGCAGTCTCTATTGCCGCAAGAAGTGATGTTACGGACCTTTTTCCAAAACCCTCGAAACCGATCAGCTGCGAATACTCCAACCTGAATAAATCTTGAGGTTCAGAGATCAATTTCTTTTCCACGAACCGTGCAATCCGGCTTTCTCCCAGCCCTTCTATGTCCAGTGCGCTCCTCGAACAGAAATGCGCAAGCCTCTGGACAAGACGCCCTTCACAATACAGATTCTCGCAGAAAGTATCGCTTTCTCCCTCCCTGCGATTGAGAGGTGAGCCGCACAAGGGACAAAATTGCGGAAAGTGCCATTCGTGATTATCTGGGGTTCGGAGTTCCGGTACGTAGCGGACTACCTCGGGGATGACATCACCAGCCTTTCGGACAATCACGATGTCGCCAACCCTCACCCCTTTCAGCTTGACTTGATCCTCGTTATGAAGCGTCGCCCGCGAAACGGTCGAGCCCCCCACAGATACCGGCTCGAGGATGGCAAACGGAGTCGCTTTGCCTGACTTTCCAATAGAGACCTCAATGTTGACAAGCCTTGTTTCGCGTTCTTCTGGAGCAAGCTTGTAGGCGATTGCCCACCTGGGCGCTCTGGCAGTTGAACCTAGGCGGTCACGCAGATGGAGATCGTCGATCTTTACCACCGCACCGTCAATTTCATAACCTAGCTCGTGGCGTTTCGCGTCCAAAGCTGAAATCTCGTCAAATATTGCCGAAGAGTCCGACAGCAGCATGATGTTTGGATTTACAGGGAATCCAAACTGTTCTAGATATCGAAGCGACTCCAAATGCGAGGTGAAAGTGCGGTCGCTTGATATTCGAACAAGCTGATAGGCCCAGAATGAAAGATCACGTTTTGCCGTCACCCGAGGATCCTTTTGTCGAAGTGATCCGGCCGCACAGTTTCTGGGATTTGCAAACATCGGCTGGCCCGCTTCCAACTGCGCCCCATTGAGACGGGCAAATGCCTCCTTGGTCATATAGACCTCCCCCCTTACTTCTAACAAGTCGGGGGGAGTGCCCAAATCCTTTGCGACCAGGGTTCGTGGAATAGCCTCGATGGCCAAAATATTGGCAGTAACATCCTCTCCAACCCGCCCATTACCACGCGTGGCGGCGGTCACCAAATGACCGTGGCGGTAAATCGCAGATATTGCTAGCCCATCTATCTTTAGTTCAAACACCCACTTGAGCGCTTTCAACTCCGGCTCAGAAAAACTCTTCGCCACACGGTCAAAATAGCCCTGTAATTCATCAAAGTTGAAGACATTATCCAGTGACATCATCGGTATTTCATGCTCAACCGGGCTGAACATCTCCTGTCCGGATCCTCCGATGCTCTGGCTTGGCGACTTAGGATCGTAGAACTCCGGATGGGCCTGCTCCAGCTCGATCAGACGCTTGAGCAAACGGTCATACTCGAAGTCGGTGATCTCCGGAGAATCCAGGTGGTAATAGAGCCAGCCATGATGAGCAAGCTGTGCCCGCAGCGTATCTATCTCATCTTTAGGAGCGTCCCCCAAATCCCTCTCCATCTAACACGCTATCGCTGATCCAATTACAACGTCATTACGGTAAAAGGCCAGAGTTTGCCCTGGAGCAACTTTACGGTGGGGCTCTTCAAACTTTACGCAATCCCTAAAAAATACAGCTCTTGACGTTCTTCCATGGGCAGAACCCTGTACTTCTACGAGCTCTCCCTCATCTATTGGCTCGTGGGAAACCGTGAGAGAATGAAAGGCAATCGTGTTTACCATCAAATCCGACTGGCGGCCAAGAAAAGCCTTCCTGGCTGGCACATCCACGCTTACCACATATCGGGCCGCCCCATCACCCAATGTTCCCAACCCCTTGCGCTGGCCAACAGTAACCAGCTCGATGGAATCCACGGCACCTGCTCTGTCTCCAGTCGAGCTGTCGTAGAGTTCACCAGAGTGGAGTTCAATCCGCTTAGAAAGGAATCCGTCCCTGCCAGTTGAGGAGGTGATAAAACACACATCTTGGGAGTCGGGCTTGAGTGCAGTTCGCAGAGACATCTCTCTGGCAATTTCCCTAACCCGATCTTTAGTGATTTCACCGACTGGAAGCATAAGGTATTCGAGCTGACCATTTTGAAGCATCGACAGCACATATGACTGATCTTTGGCCAAATCTGTACCACGGGTCAGTCTGGCGACACCATTGGACTTGAGCACACGTGCATGGTGCCCGGTGGCAACAAAGTCAAAACCGAGAGTCTTCGCCCGCTCAATAAAAGTACTGAATTTAAGATGCCTGTTGCATTCAATGCATGGGTTCGGCGTCAAGCCATTTTGGTGGGAATTGACATAAAACTTGACCACTTTCTCCTCAAATTCCTCGGTGAAATTGAAGACATAGTGATCAATGCCAATTTGAGACGCCACCCTCCTGGCGTCCTCAACATCAGAAACAGAGCAGCATCCCGAATCAGAGGACCCACCCCAGAGCTTCATAGTAGCTCCTACGACTTCATGGCCCTGTTCTACCAAAAGGGCAGCTGCAACTGAAGAATCGACCCCTCCAGACATTGCAACCAAAACTTTCATTAAACTCCTCTAAGTAGAACGAAACTCCACATCCAGCCTAGTTTGACCTATAGCGATAATGCGTAGCACTCTCTTCTATCACCGGCACCAAAAGGCTTGGCTGGTCGCTAATAATGCCGTCAACACCCATCCGAATCAGCGCCTCCATTGCATCGCGGTCATTTATAGTCCACACATGCACTGCTTTGCCTCCGGCATGGGCGGCATCGATGAATTTGGGAGTCGCCAACTCGACCTCGCCGAAGAACCGGGGAATCTGGAAGGCAACATATGGCGCAAGCCTTGCAACATCTATTGCTTCCTGGCGTCCTGAAACCAGCGCGAAATAGAACTCGCTGATCTCTCCGGGAGCGGCGGAGGTAGATATATTCGGATTGCTCTGTCTTATTCTCCATATGGCCGAATCCAAAAAAGAACTGACGATAACTCGGTCGACCGCATCATGAGCCAGGATCAGGTCTGCCAATTTCTCCTCGTATGGCTCCACTGAAGGCGAGGTGGATTTTATGTCAAAATTCAGAATCATGTCAGGGAAATTGCCAAGCACCTCGTCAACCCGAGCCAACCGGGTCATTTCCCCACGCAAACGCTCTTGCCGATATACGTATTCATTCTCTGGCCGGGCTTGAACGACACTGGTTCTAAAGTTCGGAACGAACCAGAATCCTGCGTTGAGCGCCTCGATCTGACTCCAGGTAAGCCTTGAAACCCTGCCTTTGCCATCGGTCGTAGTGTCAACAACATCATCGTGACAGCAGATAAGCACTCCGTCAGACGTGGAGTGGACATCTAACTCAAGTCCAGACACCCCAGCCTCGCGCGCGCTCCCAAGAGCTCCGATCGTACTTGACGGAGCCTCAAAGGAGCCTCCACGATGGGCATATGAGAGTACTCGTCTTTCAATCCATCTATTATCCACGTAAGCCAAAACTAGCCTGTCAACTAGAGTTAGAGTGACATGATAGACCATGTTTTTGACAATCTCATCCGAGTAATGCAGCAAAGTCAAAATCTGCCATGCTGGAATCGCTCCCACATCAGGAACACTTGCTGCTAGACCTCTGTCTCGGAGATATCCATTACGAAAATTGTTACGCGTCCTGGCGAAGTCAATCCGTCCAACATGAGCGTCGACATTAACCTTGAATGGCCCGTATAAAGTCAGAGCATTTACTGCTCCTGGATGATCGGTGTGGGCGAGCCTGAATTACTTGAGGTTGGAATCGAAATGGCCATTGGCGCCATCAATATGATTGAACCTTCACCTATGATATCCGTAACGGCCGCACTGGATGAGAGATCATCCCAAGCGCTGGGACTTATCTTGGAAAGATCGTCGGCGATCAACAGCGAAAGCGCTCTCGGGAAGGAAATGGCGCCCGAGTTCGAGCTTGAAATTGGATTTGACGCGAGTTTGGTTTTAGCAAAAGCAGGCTGACCTAAAAAAGGGAAACTCACCGACAGGATGGGTCCGCTTGGCCCGTGGATCGCCTCGATGCTCGTCCGTTTGAGCGAGCAGCATCTTAGATTCTTTCCAGATAACTCACAAGAGGCCGAGCCGCACGGCCGTCAGGAAAAATCGTCTATTAGGTGCCGAAGATTGATGTTGGGCCTGGCACCGAAATGGGACAGTACCTCTGCCGAACATGCAACTCCATACATACCACACTGCTGAATTCTTTTGTCCCCCCCCATCAAAACACCGTGCAGGTAGCCAGCAGCGAAGAGATCGCCTGCACCGGTAGTGTCTATAATAGGATCAACTCTCTGGGCGGGAACGTGGAAACTCCCGGATTGATCAAATACGATGGCGCCCGATGATCCAAGAGTGACAGCACCTGACAGGGATTTTCTCCGCAGAACCGTAACAATCTGCTCTGGATCTTCCAAACCTGTAAGTATCCGGGACTCCTCCTTATTGGCGAAAACTATGGCCACCGGACCATCCAGAAGATCTTGAAACTCGTCGCGGTGCCTTGAAACACAAAACGGGTCCGATAAGGAGAGCGCTATTTGTACATTGTATTTTACGGCAACATCTATCGCAGAATGAATCTGCGCCTTGGTGCTATCCAGATCATACAGGTAACCTTCTATGTAAAGTAGCTTTGAATCCGCAATGACGGCTTTGGAGTTATCGTCTAATTGCAGATGCGAGGCGGCTCCGAGCCATGTGGCCATTGTACGTTCGCCGTCCGGAGTAACCATCACAAGGCAGCGGCCGGTTCCAAGGTCGTGCGCGATATTTGGCCTTACGACGTCTACTCCGCATTCCACAAGATCGCTGACATACTGATTTCCAAAGGTATCGAGATCAGTTCTGGCAATAAGAGTGACCTTGTGCCCCAAATTTGCCATTCCCACCAAGGTATTTGCCGCAGATCCCCCGCCTCTGACCTCAACCTTACCCAGGAGCTTTATGACAGAATCCGATATTTCAGGTCCGACAAGCCGCATCGAGCCTTTCTGAATCCCAAGTTGCTCAACGTAACCCTCCGGGACTTGGCAGAACATGTCAACTATCGCACTTCCCAACGCCACGACCTCGATTGAACGCCCTTCATCAACTCCCATCCGTGCCCACCCAGCACTCGCTGGCATGGCTGCCGATCCGGTCCATAAGAAGATATTTTGCAATCCGCATAATCACAGCTTTCAATTTCTTTCTGAATCAGCTACCGTAACCTCTGTGGATACCTCAACTAACTTCAGATTGCCAAGAAACATAGTACCTACCAAATATGCCATCCGGATAAGGCCTGATTTTGAGACATTCAGGTTTACCGGATACGAGTTGGTAAACATCAGGATTGACGAGAGTTCAAGTTCAATTGTCCTTAACGCCACGGAACTTGAAATAGACTTCGCCAAAGTGGACCAAGAAGGAACAACCCACGACTGCAGAATAGAATTAGATTCTGAATTGGAACGGGTGACATTGTCTTTCGAAGGGACCTTGGAACCCGGCCATGCCGTCCTTGAAATTACTTTTCAAGGATCTCTGAATGATCAACTTTCAGGATTTTATAGAAGCAAGTTCACCGACGAGAACGGCAACACTCATTACATTGCTACAACCCAGTTCGAGGCTACTGATGCCAGGAAGGCCTTTCCCTGCTTTGACGAACCTGACCTCAAAGCAGTATTCGCGATCGAACTGGACACACCGTCCGACTATCTTGCAGTCTCAAATGCCCCGGACATTGGCACGACGGATCTTGGTGGCGGCTACAAGAGAGTCGCATTCGCGGACACCATACCAATGTCAACCTATCTGGTTGCGTTCGTCATTGGACCTCTCGAAGCATCACCACCACACATGAGCGGGGATACCCCAATCCGCATTATCTCCAAGCCAGGCCAGAGCCACCTCCACCAATTTGCACTAAAGGCGGCTGCACATGCACTCGAATTTTTTACCGATTGGTTTTCAATCCCATATCCGGGAAGCAAGCTGGACCTGATCGCAATCCCCGACTTCGCATTCGGAGCGATGGAAAATCTTGGGGCAGTCACCTTTCGAGAGACACTGTTGCTGGTTGACCCTGAAAGATCATCAAGTTCAGAGCTTGAAAGAGTCGTCGATGTAATAAGTCACGAAATCGCGCACATGTGGTTTGGCGACCTGGTGACAATGAAGTGGTGGAACGGGCTTTGGCTTAACGAGGCCTTTGCGACATTCATGGAACTGCTGGCAACCGACCATTTCAATCCGGAGTGGAATCGGTGGGTATCCTTCGGGCTTTCAAAGGGTGCCGCTTTTGGCACAGACGGTCTCCATAACACGAGGCCTATCGAATTCACAGTTGTCAAACCCTCTGATGCCGAGGGCATGTTTGACGTGCTGACCTATGAGAAGGGAGCCAGCGTACTGCGCATGCTGGAGCGCTACCTAGGCCCCGACACCTTCAGGTCAGGAATAACCAGATACTTGAATTCACACCGGTTTGCCAATGCTGAGACCACTGACCTTTGGACCGCATTGGAGGAAGCCAGCGACCAGCCGATTGCCCAAACAATGGTCGACTGGGTTTTCCAAGGAGGTTATCCAATCGTCCATGTCAGCTCAAATGATTCAGAGATCACCATTTCTCAGAAGCCTTTCTCATATCTTTCTGATCTTGCACGGGCAGGCATAAACGAGGAGGAATCACAAATTGGCACAATTTGGAACGTGCCTCTAAGCGTCAGAGTCGGAACCCAGCTTCACAAGTTTCTGCTTGGCTCAGAACCAATTACACTTCCGCTTCAGAATCCCCACGACCTGGTAATTGCCAACATAGGAGGCTGGGGTTTCTTCCGGGTCAGTTATGACAAAGAACTATCGGGAAGACTACTTGCTAACTTCTCGCAGCTGGCAGACCTGGAAAAATTCAATCTTGCCAGCGACCTTTGGGCGCAGACTCTGTCATTAATGGTTGGGGTGGACCACTTTTTCGAACTCATAGAAGCGGTCAAAGACGAGGAAGACCCGAATCTTTGGGAACTAATCAGCTCCGCGCTCCACCTCATCGACCTGGCGGCCTCCTCCGAAAAACAGGAAGCAGTGGCGAAACGGTGCAACAATTCTTTGCTGCCCATTCTGGACAAACTCGGATTTGAAGCTCGGCCGGACGAACAGGAAGGGCTGGCAAGGCTCAGGGCAACGGTCATTGAAGCCCTTGGAACTATAGGTCATGACAATGAAACCATCGCCGAGTGCAAGGATCTTTTTGTAAAAGAAATGTCGGCGGAGTCAGACATAGACCCAAATATCGTTTCAGCAGTTTTAGCGGTTGTCGCTGCCAATGGCGACGAGGCCGATTTTGCGTTCATACTCGACAAGTACCGTCATCCCTCGACTCCCCAAGAGGAGAACCGTTATCTCATGGCCCTCACCAAGTTCGAACATCCGGAGCTGATAAAGAAGGTCCTCAAAATGACCTTGGGTGAAATCCGAAGCCAAAACGGGCCGTTCGTAATTGCCAGCTTGCTCTCAGGACGGACATCCGGCGTTCTCACCTGGAATTTCCTGACTGAAAACTGGGATGCACTTTTGGAGAGGTTCCCGGACAATACAATCCCGAGAATGCTTTCCGGAGTCGCCGCTCTCATATCTGATGAGTCCTACTCTCTGGAAGGAAAGATCCGAACCTTCTTCGAGAGCCACCCAATCCCAACGGGAGAAAAGAGCCTGAAGCAAACCCTTGAGAAATACGCCATCTACCTCACATTCCGAAAAAGGCTACTTGAGACAATTCGGTAACCACCCTTGCAAAATTGCGCAAGGTAAGTCGAAAATCATCCTTGGGACTAGCGAACCCGGATGTGCCTCCGCTAAGATATCGCTGTTTAACAGCTGAAAAACAACGAAGATCGGGTACATCGACGATTGACATCTTCAAGATAAGGGATTCTTGTTCTTCGGGGCAGCGTAATGCGCCGTCAATGAACTTTACGATTTGTGTGGTCGTATCAGCCAACTTGAATAAGCCACTAGAGGTCTTGTCAATGGCCATCGTTTATTAAACTTGCCACCGGTTTTGGATCATTGGCAATCCCACAGCATAGCTTTTAATTCGATTCCCGGGCTGATACTTCGTAGACACCGGATTGATCACCGGAAGAGATTCTTTCTCGGTGCCGAGCCGCCCAAAAGGGAGCATCGAGCACCATAAAGAAAACTACCGCCAATCCCACCGCGCCAACAATGTACCAGGGCCAAGGTCCCATAATAGAGAGAAGGCTCCAAGTCGGTGGACGGTAGCGCAAAAGCATATAGTCAGCCCCAGTAATCCAGTCCACAATCCCGACAGCGGCTGTGTAACCAACCGTGATGGCAAATACACGTAATATAGCGCCCTTGCGCGGCACGATGCGGAGCCCCACCGTCAGATATACTGATGCAGACACCACTGCCAAGTGACCGACTGTGTACTGGATGAAGAGAAGGTGGGGAAAGCCGTTGGGTAACTCCGGGGTGATGATTGCCTGGAGAACTCCCGCCAATCCCCAAAAATAGGTAAGTTCGACCAGAAGCGGGATGCGCCACAAGCATGCTGCCGCAGCGATAAAAACAGCGATATCGCACAGGTACAACGGGAGCCCAGTCTCAACTGACCACGGACCGGGATCCAGCGAGGTAAAGACCCACAATGCGCCCTTGGCAAGTAGCACTACCCCTAGTACGCGCGCGGCCACAATTGTCCAAGGTCCAGGCCTAGTTCTAGCTAATAAGCACCCAATGCCCAGTAGCATCGCGGTGATTACCGCCATTGATATATATACCTGCGGGGTATCGCTCGCCGACATCTACTCTAGCCCCTTGCACATAGTCCGGTCTGAGCATTGGTAATGGAAGTTGGGTTTGGGCTGGACTCTAAAATCGCTTTTAGCGACTACCCCGCTCGAAAGGGGAATCTTTCACGATGTGTTTAATAGGTCGCACTGCTAACCTCCCGACTCATTTTTTAACTCTTGTGAACGCCGAAAAAGTAGGATTGCCATTTGGGATCCGGAGGTAGATTTGATAAGCTTCGGTTATAGGTTCGCCCACCATAACGGGCTAAGTTTAGCAAACATTTGGTATCCAGAAGCAGGATCTGTAATTGAAAACCCCACCGTGACCGAGCTATGGATCCGCCTTCAAACAGTGAACAACGTGGGAAAACAAAGATTGCAAATCCAAAGGACGCGATAAAATTTATTCAGCGTTTACCGAACCCTGGCTCACAAGTCTCCGCTGGATTTCCAGCCTTAGCCGAAGAAAAGACCATGTCACAAGTGGCAATATCCCCAAAGTTGGCTCAACTTTTGTCATCCAGCCAAGAGCTAATACGGTCCACCAAAGGCTTCATGCCCCCAGACGAGGGTACCGCACTGGCTGTATCTCTTTTCAATTGCTCCGCCTCTTTCGGCTATCCGGCAGTTGAAATCGGATCCTATATTGGCCTTTCCACCCTCTATCTGGGACTCGTCGCCCAGCACCAAAGAAGAGTGCTGATATCGGTTGACCACCATCGGGGCTCACAGGAAAACCAACAGGGATGGGAATTCCATGACCCTATTCTGGTAGACCCTGTCTCAAAGAAGATGGACACCCTTTACCTCTTTCGAAGGACAATAGATCTTGCCGGACTGAACGACACTGTGATCGTGGTAGCGGCAGACTCGCAGATATACGCCAATTCCTTTAGGGAAGGGATCGGTTTCCTATTTATCGACGGCGGGCATAGCCTCGAACAAGCAGAAAAAGATTACGAAGCCTGGGTACCTAAAATCATCCCCGGAGGATGCCTGGCAATCCATGACGTATATCCAGATCCATCCTTGGGCGGCCAGCCCCCGTTCATCTTATATCAGAGGTCGCTCCGTGAAGGATTTCGGGTGGTGGTGTCCCAGGGGAGCCTCCGTGTTATGAAAAAAGACTCATCATAGACAAACCGATACTGCTTTTCGCCTTAGCCGCAAGAACGAAACTGGAAATGACTACTGCCGCGGCAGAATACGATGATTCCTCCTCGTGAGGAAAGGAGACTCCGGTTGGGCCGACCATGCCCGTGAGGTAACCTCCGTCCGTTCTGCGAAATCTCTCCAGCACCTGATACATATCTTGGGCTAGCGCCTCCTCGCCCGCAATATGCAACGCCATTGCTGTCTCGGCTGTCTCGGCGGCAGTGAACCACTCATTTCCAGATATACAGCGGATACCCCACTCCGCTAGATAAAAACGGCTTAGGAACCCCTCGGTAAGACTGGCCGTGTCAACTATTCCCGCCAACAGCGGATAGTAGTGGTCCATGGCCCATTCAGAGGTATCACTGTAAGGTCCCGAACCAAGCGAAACGGAGTCGTTGAGCCTCTTACTTGCAAGGCGGTATTTGGCACCTTCACCTAATTGATAGCGCTCGCAAAGTTCTGCTGCCACCACAAGTGCATCGCAAATTGATGAAGAAGCAGCTACCAGCGATGTTGGATAGCCATCGCCGTCGGGACCTATTGCCCACGGTATCGATCCATCGGTTCTCTGGTATGAAATTACATAGTCCAACCCATGTAAAGCCATTTGGACATAGGGTTCAAGCATCTCCTTGCCACCGGTAATTCTGTCAAGAACTGCTATCAACAAAACCGGGTAGCTGCAGGTATTTGTATCCCTTCGAGGCTCCGCCACGCCATTTGAAAGGTAAAAGTGACACCATGATCCATCGCAGTTCTGCATGCGCATCAACCACTCAACGCCAGAAAAAGCCTCTATGAGCCTACCTCCCAGCGCGAGCGCAATTGTGGCCTCGGCATGATTCCACGGGTCAGCCCTTCCGCCTTTGAACCAGGGAATCATTCCGGATTGGAGCTGGAGCGAAACCAGGAAATCCAAAGACTGTTCAAGCTGCGCGCGGGGTAGCAGCGACTCGCGGGGACTATGCGATCCCACTCTAATCCTTTCTGGCATATAGGACAAAGCTCTTGCCACCTATGGGGTTGAGAACTTTTTCCAGCAACGCTGTCGATTTCGGCTTTTTCGTTATATCCCATACCAGGAAACGGTGATAAATCTGATACATGCGTGAGGTGGTGTTGTTCACTCCGACCAAACACCTGATCAACCAGTACGGAGTGTGAAGCGCGTGCGAGTGGTGCTGTGAATAGACCCGAAGACCCGCGCCTTGTACAAGCTTCACGACTTGGGAACGGCGGTAAATGCGAATATGGCCACCCGGCACATTGTGATATTCAGGTGAGATCAGCCAATAAAGGGTTTCCGGGAAAAAACGCGGAACTGTCACACATACAATCCCCCCGGGCTTGACCACCCTGGTTATCTCGTTCATCGCAGCCTTATCGTCAGAAATATGCTCGAAAACTTCCGAAGCGATCACCACATCGAAACTGCAGCCTGCAAAGGGTAGTTCCAATCCTGAAGCCTGGACCGCAAAACCATGGCCATAGCTAGGGTCGTGTTCCAGCAACGCCTTGAAGTAATCGGGCACATTGGCGATCTCGCCAAAATTAATATCTACAGCTGCCACATTCGCCCTTTTGGTCACAGCCCAGAACGCATGCCTGCCAGTCCCAGCTCCAAAGTCGAGCACGCACCTATCCGAAAGATCACCAAGTTCAGAATCTCTAACTGAAAGCATTCAAAAATTCCGTCATCTGACCCGGGACCTAGAGTTCACTGCGTGAAGCAAGGAACTCGATATAGTTTTGCTCTGTCGCCTTGGCCGTTGCAGCCCAGGTGAATTTGCTCATAACCCGCTCCAGTCCATTACTCCCAATTTCGTTCCGAAGCAGTTCTGAATCGAACGCCTGGAGAATTTTTTTCGCCAGGTCAAGCGTATCACCAGCCCTCGCAAGCAGAACCGTCTCTCCATCCGACCCAGTCACTTCCGGCAAGGCCCCGCCATCGGTGGCCACCAATGGAATCCCACAAGCCATCGCCTCCACAGCGGGGAGCGAAAATCCTTCGTAAAGCGAGGGGACTACCGCAAGTTCGGCACGGTTGTAGAGCCAAACCATTTCATCCTGGCTTACCACCCCTGCAAATTTGACGTGGTTATCAAGACCGAGTTCGCTCGCCCTGGCTACAAGATTTGATTCCTTGTTAGGATTGCCCATAATTACCAGATGGGCGTTCGGTTCAACACTTTTTACTTCCGCCATTGCATCCACCAAGATATGCAAACCTTTAAGCGGAACATCAGCGCTTGCCGTGGTAACCATAAGACCCGGCTCTTTCCCTATTGCCGGAATTGGCTTAAAAATTGTAGTGTCCACCCCTATCGGCACCACCCGGGACCGGTCCAAACTCACATTCATATATTTAAAGAGATCCTCTCTGGAGGTATCGGAAACCGTAATTACTCTCTCCAGACGGCGGGCAACCTCGGTTTGCATCTTCACGAATCCGTACCAACGGTATGCTCCGAACTTCGCCTTCGCGCTTCGAGCGTGTTTGATCGCCAAATCCCGGTCCACGGTTATGGGGTGATGGATAGACCCAATTACAGGCCACCCTTTCGATGCCAACTTCAAAATCGACCAAGAGAGCGACTGGTTATCATGCAGCAAATCAAAGTTGTTCAATCTTGGACCGAGAGCTCTTTCCAACCGCCAGCCAAAGCTTCGGGGTTCCGGAAAACCACCTGTGCTCATAATGGCGAACTCAGCGGCGTCGATGAGGGTCCGGAATTCGGTTATTTTAGGAATTCGAAATGGGTTATCGGCCCGGTAAAGATCAAGTGATGCCAACCTCTCCAGATCTACTAATTGAAGATCCAGATCGGGATAGGGCTGGCCGGAAAACACCTCAACCTTATGACCCAGTTTTGCCAGTTCCTCGCTGAGATATTTCGTATACACTCCCTGTCCACCGGAGTGAGGATTTCCTCGGTAGACACATAAGGCAATACGAAGCGGCCTTATCTCACCCGGGTGGGTCTGCACTTTATAACCAGCCAATCAGAGTTTGTATTATGAGCACCAATGAAAGGCACCCAATGCCCACTATGGACACAGCTGCGACCTTTCTGAAAATTCTTCCGTTCACAGCATCACCGAGAACGCTTCGCCTGTTTGCGAGGACCACAATAAACGTGAGGATAATTGGGGTGAGCAAACCCTGCAGCACCTGGGTAAATATCAGAAGTGTGATCAGATTGACCGGGATCAGTGACACCGCCGCCCCAAGTAGCACTTGAGCTGAGAATATCCCCAAAAACAATGGAGCCTGTCTAAACTTTCGGGAGACTGATCGTTCGACGCCAAGTGCCTCAGCCACCGCATAAGAGGTCGAAAGTGGGACAACCGCGCCAGCTAACGCGGAGGCTCCAAGGAGTCCAATCGCAAAAAGTATGACAGCTCCGGACCCTGCCACCGGCTGAAGAGCAAGTGCCGCCTGTTTTGCCGAGTTCAGTGGTCCGGTGCCACCAATTACGGCTGCAGTTGCAATGATAATGAACATGGAGATGACATCGGCAAAAATGGCTCCACCGACTGCATCCACACGCTCCAGAGGATACTCTTCCGGCGATATTCCTCTATCGACCACACCAGCCGCAGCATAGACCTGCATATATGGAGAAATAGTCGTTCCAATTAAGGCGACTCCCAAAAATATAAAACTGTTAGATGCGATAAAGTGTGGGAGAACAGTTTGAGCAGCCACCTTATGCCAATTTGGATGACCTACCAGCGCTGCGATCGGATAAGCAAAGAACGCCAGCGACATTATCAGAAAGATCCGTTCCGCATAGCGGTAGGACCCGAAAACCACCAGACCCCATATGAACAGAGCGGAAATGGGAATCGAGAGGTAGCGCGATACACCGAAGAGTTGAAAAGCCGCTCCAATTCCTGCAAACTCAGATACCACCAAACCTAAGTTCGACGCCGTAAGCGCCAGCATAGCCAGTCCAGTCAACCTCACCGAGAACTGTTCACGGATTAGGGCGGCCAGACCCTTCCCGCTGTACACGCCGAGTCGGGCCGACATTTCCTGTACCACGACAAGTCCTACCGTCACAAGCATCATGAAAAAAAGCGTACGATACCCGAACTGGGAACCCGCCGAAGCATATGTTGCTATGCCGCCTGCGTCATTACCGGCATTAGCGGCAATCAGGCCCGGGCCCGCAGCCGCCAAATACACCCAAAATGGCCTCTTGCGCTTGGTCGAGGAGCCCCGAAGACGCGATCCAATACTCCGCTGACCTCCTGGATTCAGTTTGCGCCTGGGCGTGGCGGAACTCACAATGAAACCTCATTAACTGCCGATTATCTGACCGTACGGATATCTCGTTATGAAAGCAGACGCGGGAAATGAAATCTTCCCCGTTCGGGCGAAAGTGCATCAATGATGTCATCAGCCAAAATTCTGCCAACCGGCCTCTGATCTACCGCCACAACAATTGAAAACTGCCTTGAACTGATAAGTTTCTCGGCGACTTCGCTAATAGAAACATTTGGCTCTACAACCACCGAATCCTCTGAGATCAGTTCAGATACTGCCGTAGTAGGGCTGGACAAGACAAGCTCAAATAGGGAGACCTCACCGAGCAAAAGACCTTCATCATCCACCACAAGGACACCATCAATTTCGTCCCTATGATCCCTGTGGGCCTCAAGCAAGGATTTTACATTTTCGACGGTTTCATTGGGCAGAACTTTAATGAACATCGTTGTCATAACCCCACCAGCGGTGTCTTCCTCGAACTCCAACAGATTGCCTAATGCACGGGCAGCATTAGGTTCCATCAACTCCAAAATCTCGTGCCGTTCATCTTCGTCAAGATCTCTCAGAGCTTCAACCGCCTCGTCGGGCTCCATTGCTGAAACAATATCCGCAGCTACCTCGGGCTCTGACTCTCTTAGTAACGTCTCCCGTTCGTCGCGCTCCATTTCCTCGACAGCGTCAGCCGCAATCTCTATATCCAAAGCAGACAACAAACCTTGCCGCTCCACCCTGCCAAGGTCCTCAAGCAGGTCGGCAAGTTCGCTCGGACGCAGTCTTTTTATTGCTTGTTGCGTGCTTCGCAGTCTCACTTCACCAGTGTGATCGTCGAATGGAGCAATCGCAGCCCAGTCAAGCACCTTCTCCGGAGTAGCCGCTGAGCGAAATTTTGATGGACCCAGCCGTCTAAGAAGCGAATACATGCTCACATCCACACCTACCAGCCTAATCCGTCCAAGAGCATGTGCAAGAAACAGATCGGCGGCCCTAAGAACCTGGACGCCATCAACATCAACCAGCTGATGATCCAGGACCTCTCTGCCCAACAACACTTCGCCTGGGCGCTGTGAAAAGTCTCTCAGGTCCAGCTTGGCGGACGAAAGGACAACGAAATCACGCGAAAACATTTCAACTCTGTCAATGTCGACAAATGCAATCCTTCGTCCAACCTTGACCAGAATGCCCGTGACGGGCGGATAGTCCGAATCTTGAGACCACCGCACTACAACATCTACAAGCCTGCCGATCTCGGATCCATTTTGGTTTCTAACCGGCTTGCCGGAAAGGCCCGCAAAAGATATTATTGATTCTCTAACACTTTTGATCGTTAACAGTCGTTGAGATCTGGACTCCCGCAAATCCTTAATCCTGTGAGGATTCAACAAAATTGGCTTTCTTGCCATAGGACTACCCCCCTTTCGAGTGGAGAGACATCCCCGGATGTTAAGCCGCTGGCTTCACCCTCCCTGCTGGACTAGGGTACATCAGGAAATCGAGATAGACGGAGCGATCCGGAGGGACGTCATGAACAAATAGTTGAAGTCGGTACTATGAGGTTCACTCGGCTTCACTGACAATCACCTCCTAAACTCGGCCATCAAAACGCAGTGTTAGCTGCCTTGATAAAGAATAGCTGATTAATTATGTAAATCTATGCAAAATATTGGAGATTATCCCCGTTAATTTGCAACGAACGGGTTAGTGACATATTGGGCCTAACCGGGTTTAGTTCCGAAAACCACTCCAGCTTCAGCAACCACAACATCAGACCCAACCTCTTTGAAACCAGCCTGCTCGAAAAACCGCGTCCATGCCTGCGACGAGATCGGCTTCTCCTGAACACGGACAAGGTATCTGAATGAATTCTTGGTAATCCTCCACCATCCACCAGGCCCTTTACGTAACAGTATGGATACCTTGGAGGCAATAATCTCCCGATCCTGTTTTGAACCGCCTCTTCCGAACATCATGTCTCCAAAAACCATATGACCATTTGGTTTTAGCCAATGAAATCCCTGTTCAACCACTAATTTCTTTTGGCCGTCACTGAGATGGTGGAGTGCATAGTTGGACACGATCAGATCAAATGATCCTTTTTCGAAATTCAGTTCCTGAATTGATGCTGTCTTACACTCAATGTTGCCTATTCCGGTGGTAGTCAATTTAGATTTGAGAAGTTCAATCATGCGCGGGGAGATATCGACGGCAAGTACCGACTTGACATTTTTAGAAATAGGCAAAGACAATTGTCCCGATCCGCAACCCAAATCGAGGACCTCATAATCGGAATCGGGATCTGCCTTGGCAATTACCGCGTCAATAACTTTTCCCAAACCGGGGTTCTCGGCATGGTCCCAAGTCTCGGCCCGTTTGCTCCAAACGGATCTCTGAACCGCCAACCCAAGCTTTCCAATAACTGACGACAAAACATTCTCCTACTTCAGGTCTTTCTGGACCCCTTGTACCATATCACCAAGTCTTCGGCATGATAACCTACCCAGCCGTACTTGATCATTCGGCTCGATCAAATCGATTGGCTGAAATTTGAAGACAGCAATCAGCTTACAAAACTAACCTCCCGTTGAGATTAAGTCACGCATCCCGTTGACTAGCTAACACGATATCCGAGCTTTATCAGAGCCAGATGAGAGAACCGCAAAAATGATACGTTCAACGGCACCTCATCGCATGACTGGCACAATCCCCCGATTTGTGCATGTCATATGCACGGCGCCTATTTTCCGCTTAAATAGCTGTATTCTCATTGTGATGTAGGAACCAAACCAAACCTTGCTGGTGGTTCAGAAGTTGTGTTTGAACTGAAAAATTATTCTAAATCTGCACCGGTAATCCGACGAGAAAGCAACCAGGCCGGAACCATTAC
>JABEUP010000008.1 GCA_013044365.1 Acidimicrobiaceae bacterium | reverse complement strand
CTGACTGATGACCACACCCTGGTTTCTGAAATGCTCAAGTCCGGGGACATTACCAGGGATCAGGCAGGAAGTCACCGTGCCAAACATATTCTGACGCGTGCCCTGGGCGTCGATCTGGATGTCGAAATAGATCACTGGAAAATTGATCCCAAGGAACATGACCTGTATCTGCTGTGTAGCGATGGCCTGACCAATGAAATGACTGATCCCGAAATGGGTCAGATTCTTTCGAAAAAGGGATCTCCAGAAACCAAGGCCCAGGAGCTGATTGCCGGCGCTCTGGCCAATGGTGGATCGGACAATGTCACCTGTATCGTTGTCCAAATCGACGGCGTTACTTCTCCTTCGCTTTTGTCCGGGACGGATAAATCCAGGATTGTGGAGCTGCCCAGTCAGACCAAGATGAGAACGCGGTTACAAAGTGCCACCCACTCGATCGGGGCTGACATAGTTGACCGCGAACGCTTTATGAGTGTTGTCGGGGGTCAACAGGAGCTTAAAGCGGAAGCAAATAAGCAATTGGTCCCTGAGCGTCCTCCTAAGCCCGTCGGGCCTGCCATAAGGGTGAATCCGATCATTTCATCGAGTAATTCGCGTTCCTCAGAGCTGTCCGCCATTCCTATGCCACTGCCAAAACGTGCAACCGAGAGAAGATTTCGGCTCGGCTCAGTTCTTAGGAGTTTGGTTTTTCTTTTAATACTGGTCATTGTTCTTGCGCTGGGAGTGAGCGCAATCGGTATCTATGCCAACCACTCTTATTTTGTTGGTCTCGATAAGTCGAATGTGGCAATATACAAAGGCCGTCCGGGCGGACTCCTATGGTACAACCCGACCAAGGTGCGAAATACCCGGCTAACCGTTAGCCAGGTGGCTCCGTATCACCTGTCTGATCTGGAGAAAGGTATCGTCGAGCCTTCTCTTTCCGCTGCAAATGCCTATGTGAACAATCTCGTGAATGAGGCTGGTCAGATCAGTTCGACTTCTTCAACGACCCCAACGACGTTGGTTGTGGGCAGTGCCACGTCTACAACATTGGCGGGTGGCAGTGGATAAGAGAATAAGACGACTTGGTATCTTTCTCGCGCTTTTGTTCGTAGTCCTTTTTTTGCAATTGAATAATATTCAAGTGGTTCAGGCGAGTCGCCTAGACAATAAGCAAGGTAATCCGCTCACTGCATCATCTACCAACAGCGAGCCCAGAGGACTTATTGTTTCGCGGAACGGGACTGTTCTGGCCAAATCGGTGCCGATCGCGGATCAATACCATTACCTAAGGCAGTATCCAAACGGACCGTTGTATGCCGATATAACCGGTTTTGATTCACTAATCTATGGGACCAGCGGGATCGAATCGAGTTACAACCGTTATCTTGTCGCCCAGCCAAATTCGATTAAGTCACTGTCAGATATATTTTCGAGTCAGCAAACCTATGTAACCGATACCGTGGTGCTGAGCATCTCAGCAAAACTCCAGGCAGAGGCGGCCAAGGCACTTGGATCGTTGAAGGGGGCGGTAGTGGCCATAGATCCGTCGAGCGGAGCGATCCTGGCGATGTACTCAAATCCGACCTACGATCCAAATGCGCTGGTTTCCCATGTAGGGAGTAAAGTCGAGGCGGCCTGGAAGAGTTACCAGAACGATCCGACCCAACCGATGCTCAATAGAGCAATTAGCAGGGCCTATCCTCCTGGATCAACATTCAAAATTGTCACGACTTCAGCAATTTTCGACCACGATCCACAAATTGCTACCCAGACATTTCCCAATCAGACGCAAATCACACTTCCTAACACGGTGAATACTTTGTCAAATTACGCACATGAGAGTTGTGGAGGTTCTCTTGCGGTATTGTTAGCTGTGAGTTGTGATACGGCTTATGCACAGATAGGTATGCAATTGGGTGCCCAGAACCTGTTCAACGAGGCTTACTCATTTGGTTTTGACCAGACACCACCGCTCGATATGCCGGGAGCGGCACCTTCACAGTTTCCAAAGGCCAGCTCATTTGCGAGGAATATACCTGGACTCGCATACTCCGCAATCGGTCAGGAAAATGTTTCGGCGACCGCGCTTCAGATGGCGCTGGTTGGTGCCGGAATTGCCAATCATGGAGCAATTATGGCTCCTCATTTAATGAGCCAGGTGAGAAATTATCAGGATCAGGTTGTGACCAGCTTTGTACCTAAGCTATGGAAGCAAGCAACCTCTGCCGCCACCGCGGCACAGGTGACACAACTAATGATCGGTGTGGTACGCAATGGTACCGCCCAGGGAATAGCGATACCCGGTGTCGAAATAGCTGCCAAAACGGGGACTGCCCAAACAAACCTCGTTGCTTCAAGTAACCTTTCAGCATCTGGATCGGAAAACTGGATGGTGGCCTTTGCGCCGGCACAGAGTCCAAAGATCGCTATCGCAGTTGTAGTTCCTACCCAGAAAGGACTTGCGGCCAATTCAACTGGTGCACAGTACGCAGGACCGGTAGTGAAGTCCATGATTCAGATGGCCCTAGGGCTCTCTTAGCACAGAGAAGGCATATATAAGCAATGCTGCCAACCGAGAATAAGCCATACGGCGGACGTTATGAGTTGATCCAAAAGATCGCCCGCGGAGGCATGGCCGAAGTTTATATGGCAAAGGATCAGTTGCTGGACCGTCCGGTGGCTTTGAAGGTATTGTTCCCTGAACTGTCTGTGAACGTCTCGTTTGTGGAAAGATTCAGGCGTGAAGCCCAAGCTGCCGCCAACCTGTCCCACCCCAACATCGTCTCGGTGTTCGATTGGGGTGAGGCGGAAAATACCTATTACATAGTCATGGAGCTTGTCGAAGGGATCACCCTCGCCTCGTTGATCCGCGAGAGTGGTCGAACCGACCCATATAAGGCGGCTGCGATCGCCGCTGACGTGGCGTCTTCTCTGTCATTTGCACACCGGCACGGAGTAATCCACCGAGATGTGAAGCCGTCAAATGTTTTGTTGACCGAGGACGGACAGGTCAAAGTTACCGACTTCGGTATTGCCAGGGCAGCAACAGCGGACGGGGACCTGACTCAAACCGGCGCTGTCATGGGAACTGCAACCTACATACCCCCGGAACAGGCTCAGGGGCTTGCTGTCGATGGCCGAAGCGATGTCTATTCACTCGGTGTCGTGCTCTATGAAATGTTGGTGGGCAAGGTTCCTTTCGCCGGTGACAGTCCTCTTGCAATTGCCTATAAGCACGTGCGCGAGGAGGCGGTGCGTCCAAGAGTTTTGGAACCGGAGATCCCGGAAGCTCTTGAAGCAATCGTTATGAAAGCCATGGCGAAAGATCCGGACGCGCGTTATCAGAGTGCCATTGAGATGCGCGACGACCTGCAACGGTTCCTCAATCGTCAACAGGTTGCTGCTTTGGCAGATTTTGATCCTGAGGCAACCCAGGCCCTTCCCCTCATCGATAGCAATATGGGAGCCACGCACACTGAACTGATCCGCACAGCACCGATTTCCCGTGTCGATAATCAGGACCGGGGGAGGAACTGGATGCTGATAGGAATCATCGTTCTGGTTGTGCTTATTGCAGCGCTTTTGTTAGGGGCCAAGAGCTTCTTTAATTCGAACGCTCCCTTGCCGTCAGCTACCGCAACAGTGCCGGTGCCTGGAGTTGTAGGTGAGAGCCAGACCAATGCAACTGCGACTCTGGCAAATGAAGGGCTCAAATCTTCCGTCACAACTAAGACTTCGAATGAATCCTCCGGCACGGTCTTGTCCGAAAATCCCACCGCTGGCACCCAGGTCAAAAAGGGATCGACAATAGCACTGGTGGTTAGTTCAGGGCCTCAAAAAGTCTCAGTGCCCAATGTTGTCGGCCAGACCATAGCAGCGGCAGAATCGACGATATTGGCGGCGCATCTTGAGCCGAATACTAACTATGTGAACAATCCGGCTCCAGTTGGAACGGTTATTTCGCAGTCTCCCGCCGGATCCACACAAGCTCCAACAGGCTCAACTGTGACGCTCGGTGTCTCCAACGGGCCATCTCAGGTATTGGTGCCCAACGTCATCGGACAACCTTTGGCCCAGGCGGCAAATAACCTTGGTTCGCACAACCTGACTATGGGAAATGTGACTTACCAGCCAAGTGCATCGGTTCCAAATGGGGACGTGATTTCATCCAGTCCGGCATCCGGCACCAACGTGGCTCCCAATACCCCGGTGGAT
>JABEUP010000062.1 GCA_013044365.1 Acidimicrobiaceae bacterium | reverse complement strand
GGTCATTTCCTACTATTTATTGTTCGTCGTGGTGTCGGGAGCTATCGTTGCGACGGTAATATCCCGTGCACTTATATTTGCTAATGTGTCGGACGAATTTCATTGGGCAATTGTTGTCGGATTTGGAGTTCCGATTGCGGCGGCACTGGTAGTTGGATTTCGCGCCGGTTCCAATGGAACGAGAGGTCTTGATCTTCAGAGAATCACATTAAGCAAGGCTCCCGGATTGATGAATATTACCGAGGGTCTCTGTTTGACAATGGGAATTGACATGCCCAGAGTACTTGAGCTTCGGGAACCTCAGCTTAACGTTGCGGCGTTTTCGGTTGGTAATACAAGAACAGTTCTGGTGGTGACCTCTGGGGCTCTTGAGGAGTTCTCAAGACTTGAGTTCGAAGCAATGATTGCCAGGGAGCTTGCAAGGGCCCGCTCCGGCCAGATATTTTTTGAGGCCCGAATCCGGGCGTTTCAAAAGCTTGTTTCTCCTCTGTCTGCTTTCATTGTGCCGAAGCGGCAAGGCTCAAGCCTAACTCGAAGACTAAAGGCGGGTGATTTAGGCGGGGTCTACTACACCCGATACCCGCTGGCCATGATTTCTGCGCTTGAGAAGATGGGAAACGATTCAAATGCCCGGGTGTCGAATTCAAGTCTGAGGAGACGTGTTCTCGCACCTTACTGGGCCCATCCTGAACTAGATGATGCCGACGTGTCAGCCCGAATCAAAGTTCTCAATTCGTACTAAATATCTTTGTCTTAGGAGTTTTGAATAATGTGGAATCGTAAATTTTTGACTCTGGGGGTCATCGGAGCGGCGGCTGCTTCATGTGGCACTGGAATTTCAGCTTCCCCGGCGACCACTTCCACAAGTGGGGCGATTCCGCCGTCGACAACCACTACGACTGTGGTCACGAAGGTATCGCCTCTGACCGGTTTGCCTTATGCGAATCCTGATTATGCAAACAGGCCAGCGATCGCGGCAAAAATTGACAATGCTCCTCAGGCATGGCCCCAGTCCGGAATATTGCGCTCCGACGTTGTTTATGAGGAAATGGTTGAGGGAGGTTACACCCGATACATGATAGTTTTGCAGTCCCAGGATGCATCTGTATTGGGGCCGATCAGGTCAGTAAGAGCCTCTGACGCAGATATCGCATCGCCACTGCGGGGTTTCTTTGCATACTCGGGGGGTATCCCGGCGTTTGTTGCAGACATTCGCAAATCGGGAGTTACAGATGTGGGCGCGTATGTGTTGGGAGGCGTATATTACCGCCTTTCTTCGAGGCCTGCGCCGCATAATTTGTACACCTCTACTACGGCCATCTATGCCGCCGCGGCGAAGGCTGGACTATCGGCCCATCTTCCGCCGAAGCTGTTTCAATTCAGGAAGCCGGGGTCTGGTTTCACTGCGGCAGGTGCTCAGCCGGTGAATACTTTCAGGGTGGATATATCCGGTAATTCCAACGCCCTTTGGACCTGGGATGCTGCTGCAGGTTATTGGACCCGGAGCACAAACGGCATATTGCAACGCAATCCGCAGGGACTGGTGGAGAACGCCAAAAGTGTGATCATTGAGTTCGTCAATTATACCAATACCGGGTTTGTCGATCCGGCCGGTAACCCGGTTCCACAGGCCCACTCCGTTGGTACCGGCAATGCAATTTTTCTATCCGGAGGCGAGGTAGCGACCGGAACATGGTCGAAAGCATCCGAGAGCGCGGTGACCACTTTCAGCGACTCCTCCGGGCAACCGATCAAGCTGGCTCCGGGTCGAACCTGGGTGGAGTTTGCGCCAGTGGGTACACCTACAACCGCCTCACCGGCAATATCCGGTCCAACGTCGTAACTGTAAGTCTGTGCTGTTGATGGACATTGCAAGTTAGACTATCTTTTGGAGGATATCGTGGAAAACGCTGAAATTACACCAAATTTGACAGGTGGGACTCTAGTAAAGCGAGGTCTTGCTGAAATGCTGCGCGGCGGCGTTATCATGGACGTTGTCAATGCGGAGCAGGCTAAGATTGCTGAGGATGCCGGGGCGGTAGCGGTTATGGCGCTTGAGCGGGTTCCTGCGGATATTCGCCGCGATGGCGGCGTTGCCCGGATGACGGATCCCGTACTTATAGAGGAAATTCAGAAGACCGTGACAATTCCCGTCATGGCCAAGGTTCGAATAGGACACTTCGCTGAGGCTCAAATTCTCCAGGAGCTGCAGGTGGACTACATCGACGAGTCTGAGGTACTAACTCCAGCTGATGAGGCCCACCATATCGACAAGTGGAAGTTTTCGGTTCCGTTTGTATGCGGAGCTACCAATCTTGGCGAGGCCCTGCGACGTATCTCCGAAGGAGCGGCAATGATCCGTTCCAAGGGTGAAGCCGGCACTGGCAATGTGGTCGAGGCTGTTAGGCACCTGCGTTCGATAATAGGAGACATAAGGAAAATTACGCAGGCCGATTCCGCTGAAATCTATGCCTGGGCAAAGAATATTCAGGCTCCAATTGAGCTGGTTCGCGAAGTGGCCGAAGTGGGTAAACTTCCAGTTCCGCTCTTTTGTGCGGGGGGTTTGGCAACTCCGGCAGATGCTTCACTGGTAATGCAGCTGGGAGCCGAGGCGGTTTTCGTCGGATCAGGTATTTTTAAGAGTAGTGATCCAGGGAAAAGGGCACGGGCAATAGTTGAGGCTACGACGCATTTTTCAGATCCAGCCACTTTACTTAAGGTTTCCAGGAATCTTGGACCAGCGATGGTGGGAATAGAAATGGATGACATTGAGATCAGGCTTGCCGATCGTGGCTGGTAGTAAGGTTTGGAAAGGTCATTCGCAGACTAAGTCATGAAAATAGGTATCCTTGCCCTTCAGGGTGACTTTTCTAACCATATGGCGATTCTTGAGAAGCTGTCGGTGGAGACAATTTTGGTCAAGACACCTGAGGATTTAGATGTTGATGGGATCATAATTCCGGGAGGAGAGTCAACGACCATATCTATGCTCTTGGAATCGTCGGGCCTGTACGGGCCTTTAGAGGTTCTGCTCAAAGGAGGCATGGCGGCTTTTGGAACGTGCGCCGGAATGATACTGTTGGCAGATTCAGTGGTTGACGGTCGATCCGATCAGGTCAGCCTTGGCGGAATAGATATTGTTGTCCGCAGGAATGGTTTTGGCAGACAGGTCGCTTCGTTTGAGACTAATTTGGACGTTTCGGGAATCACAGGCGGTACCGTCAGAGCCGTATTTATTCGGGCTCCTGTTGTCGAAAAGGTTTCGGCTGCGGTAGAGGTGTTGGCGAGCGTGAACTACAGTTTTTCCGGATTAGCCAGCAGACCAGTTCCTGTAATCTGTAGACAGGGGAAGGTTCTAGTTTCCTCGTTTCACCCGGAACTCGTTGGGGAAGACAGGCTTCACAAGCTTTTTCTAGAGCGTATATAAGCGGTAAAGGGAGATTATCCAGATGTCGGGTCACTCTAAATGGGCAACAATTAAACATAAAAAAGGAGCCCAGGACAAAGCTCGCGGAAAACTATTTGCGAAATTGATCAGGCAGGTGGAGGTGGCGGCTCGCGAAGGTGGAGGGGATATAAACTCCAATTCGGCGCTGCGGACAATGTTTACCAAGGCCCGTGAGTCCTCCGTCCCTTTGGACACTATTGAAAGAGCGATTAAGCGTGGCACTGGTGAGCTGGAGGGTGTAAGGTATGAGGCAATTAGTTACGAAGGATATGGACCGGGTGGGATTGCGGTAATAGTCGAATGCCTCACGGATAATCGGAACCGGACAGGTGCTGACGTAAGGAGCATTTTGTCCAAAAGCGGGGGTTCCATGGCGGAGCCTGGCGCAGTATCCTGGCAGTTTGAGCGGAAGGGGGTAGTTTCCCTGGACCGCTCTTTTGATGAGGACTCGCTAACGTTGGCGGCTCTTGAAGCTGGCGCGGAGGATGTTCAGGATCTCGGAGATCTTTGGCAGGTTGTGTGTGCGCCGGGCGATTTGGCGGCACTCAAGGCAGGTCTGGAAGAGGCAGGATTTCCCAGTTCCAGTGCAGAGCCCGTCATGCTGGCCGGTTCTAACATAGAGATAAATGATGAAACTGAGGCCCGCAAGGTGCTGAAGCTTATTGATTCGCTTGAGGACAATGACGATGTACAAAATGTTTATTCCAATTTCGATATACCGGACAGCATTCTTGAAGCTGCAAGCCTTTGATAGGTGGTTCGCATGGTAGATGTTGGCGACCGTGCACCGGAGTTCAAACTTCTTGGAGTTCCTGATGGCGAATATTCACTCAGTCGATTTCCGGGAAAGATCGTTGTACTGGCGTTTTATCCCGCTGATAACTCGCCGGTGTGTACTACACAGTTACGCACTTATACCATGGACCAGGCCAGCTTTGATAGCCTTGATGCGGTAGTGTTAGGGATATCTCCGCAAGGAATAGCTTCTCACAAGGCGTTTTACGAGGAGCAGGCGATAAAGTTGCCACTGCTTGCAGACGAGGACAAGACGGTTGCCCAGGCTTATGGAGTGCTTGGTCCTTTGGGATTTTACCGCCGTTCTGTTTTTGTCATAAACCGGGACGGACTGATCACCTACGCCCACAGGACGACGGCTGGCCTATCATTCTCTCCAACCTCGGTGCTGATAGAAGCAATTTCCCAAGCTGGTTGATTTTTTCCAGAAAGTTCCTCCTGAATAGATAGAAATAGGATAATATCGAACAAATGTTCGTGTTAGGTATTGATCCAGGATTGTCACGCTGCGGATATGGGGCAGTTAGAGAAACCCGTGGAGTGACCGAAGTTATTTCCGCCGGTCTTATCACCACGCCTAAGGAGTTTGGGGTGGCTGAAAGACTTTCGATACTTCTCCGGGATGTGAGAGAGATACTTGCGGAATTGAAGCCTGATATCGTTGCCATCGAGAGGATTCTTTTTCGTAACAATGCCAAAACGGCAATGTCGGTTGGCCAGGCATCAGGAGTAGTCCTTCTTGCCGCCTTCGAGGCCGGTTGCGAGATCGTTGAATATTCGGCCAGCGAGGTGAAATTGGCAGTAGCGGGATATGGATCCGCTGATAAATTGCAGGTTCAAAGAATGATCCAGGTGCTTGGGAAATTGGATCAGATTCCCAAGCCGCCCGATGTTGCGGACGCGTTAGGGCTGGCATTTTGCCATTTGGCGAATCACAGCTATGCGAGTTTGGTTCGTACTGCGGAGAGATCGGTGACTAGGTGATTGGCTCTCTCCGAGGTGTCGTTGATTCGCTTTCGCCTCCCAACTCACTGATTATTGATGTGAGCGGGGTCGGCTATCTGGTCCACTGTCCCACTGATCTATTAGCACGGGTGAGTGGGGGCGAAGAGATGAAACTGGCTATTTCCACCTCGGTGAGGGAGGATGCAATAACCCTGTATGGCTTTGAGACTATCCAGGACAAGATCTGGTTCGAGGCTCTCAGGACCACCCAGGGCGTGGGTCCATCAATGGCGCTTGGCATCCTGTCTTCCCTGTCAAGGTCTGAATTAGTGCAGGCCATATCAACCAATGATGTCGCATTGCTGAAGAGGGTTCCCGGCGTGGGTCCCAAGACGGCATTGAGGCTCATCGTTGAGATGCAGGGCAGGTTGGCCCATCTGGTCGGGGATGGAAGTTTCATTGGAACCTCCGGGTCGGTAAATGGTAGTGTGGTTTCTGATCTCAAACTTGGGTTAATCTCGCTTGGCTATTCCCACGATCAAATCCGAGGGGTTGTGGATAAGGTTCCCCCTGAACTGTCTCTTGAAGAGATGCTCAGGTATTGCTTGAAGGAGCTGTCTGCGTGAGTCCGAGAAAAGAAGTGCTCTCTAGCGCAATAGATTCGAAACCAATTGTTGAAGGCGGGCCGAGTAGTATGCTGAGTCCGCAGTTGCAGGAGTTAGAAGCTACTGTAGACAGTTCACTGCGTCCTGGCTCGCTCGCTGAGTTTGTAGGTCAGGAAGACCTCAAGAGCCATCTTCACATCGTTCTCGAAGCTGCAAAGAGGCGTGGCCACGCGGCAGACCATTTCTTGTTTGCCGGGCCTCCAGGATTGGGCAAGACTTCCCTTGCGGCGATAGTGGCCCACGAAATGGGGACCGGGTTCCGTGTGACGTCTGGGCCAGCTCTTTTGAGGGGCGGAGACCTTGCGGCGATACTGACGTCATTGCAATCCGGAGACGTTCTATTCATTGATGAAATTCACCGGCTCTCCACGGCTGTTGCCGAAGTTCTCTACCCTGCAATGGAGGATTACAAACTTGACATCGTTATTGGAGAGGGTCCGACAGCCAGATCCATCAGACTCGACCTTCCTGAGTTTACCCTTGTGGGAGCTACCACTCGGACCGGTATGATTACCGGACCGCTCAGAGACAGGTTTGGATTTGTCGCGCGACTTGATTACTACAAGGTGGAGGAACTTCGCCAGATCGTGGAAAGATCAAGCCGTATTCTCGGCGTGGTAGCTAACGGAGAAGGTGCGAGCGAAATAGCCTCGCGTTCACGCGGAACTCCGCGTTTGGCCAATCGGTTGCTGCGCAGAGTCCGGGATTACGTCGAGGTCAAGTCTGATGGAGCTATCACCAAGAAGACGGCCCGTGAGGGGCTTGAGCTGTTCGGTGTGGACGAACTGGGTCTGGATAAGGTTGATCGTGCAATTTTGGAGGTTCTCTGCAAGACCTACTCGGGTAGGCCTATAGGTTTGTCGACGCTTGCGGTCACAGTTGGCGAGGAGCCAGAGACGATTGAAGATGTATATGAGCCATTTTTGATGCAAAGTGGTCTTTTGGTGCGTACCCCCCGCGGAAGGATTCCAGGTCCACTGGCCTGGGAGCATTTGGGTTTGAAGGCCCCCGTTGCGTCAGTACCGCTCTTTTCGGATTAGCAGGCGGTTTGCTGGACTCGTTGCTGAGTGGGCTAAATGATACAGTGTTGGTTTGTTATGCATGAGGCGGGTGCCCGGGATTGGCTCATAGGTATATTCGCCGATGAGACGTTACCCGCGGGACGTGTTTTAGTTCTTGCTTGAGGTGAAGCAGATGGATCAAACAGAGGCACTTTCCAGACACAGAAAAGTGATTCCCAAATGGCTAGGGCTGTACTACGCCGAGCCGATAGAACTGGTGTCGGGCAGCGGTTGCAATGTCATGGACGGCGACGGTAATGAGTATCTTGATTTCTTCGGCGGAATTCTGACTACCATGACCGGCTACGCGATACCGGAAGTCGTAGAAGCCATCAAGGAGCAGGCTTCGAAAATGATCCATTCATCGACGCTCTACCTTATCTCTCCAATGATTGAGTTGGCAGAGGAGATTTCAAAGCTTTCGGGGATCGAGGACGCAAAGGTTTTTTTCACCACCTCGGGTACCGAGGCAAATGACACAGCCCTCCTTTTGGCCAGCTGCTACCGGTCCTCGAATAATGTTCTCGCTGTGCGGGGAAGTTACCACGGGCGATCGCTGCTCTCAATGGCGGTTACCGGCAATCCGGGGTATTCGCCATCAAGTTTCTATCCGCTTAATGTTGGCTATATCCTCGGAGGGTCGAGGCTCAGAGGACCACTGGCCGGGCTATCAGATCAGCAGTACCTGGATAAAGGAGTTGAGGATTTGAGGGACCTGATAACCAATGGAATTGGAAGTAATATTGCGGCGCTGATCGCTGAGCCAATTCAGGGGGTTGGAGGTTTTAATCTGCCGCCGGATGGTTATTTTGGTGCTATCAAAGAAGTCCTTGACGACTACGGGATTCTGTTTATCTCCGATGAGGTGCAAACCGGGTGGGGCAGAACCGGGGAGCACTTCTGGGGTTACCAGGCTCACGGGATTGTGCCGGAGATGTTCACATTTGCCAAGGGCATCGGTAATGGACTTGCACTGGCCGGTGTGGTCGGTAAGCCGGAAATAATGGACTCGTTGCCGGGTTCCTCGATTTCAACGTTCGGGGGAACACCTTTGGCTGCTGCCGCTGGCCTTGCCAATCTTAAATACCTGATCGATCATGATCTCCAGAAGAACTCATTAAGTATCGGCAAGTTGATGATCTCAAGACTCCGGGATGAATTGGCGAACTCGCCAATTGTGGCGGATATTAGAGGCAAGGGATTGATGTTGGGGCTCGAGATTAAGGATCTTCTGGATGAATCCCCCTCGTCCGCAGGTGCCCAACAGGTGTTGGAGGAGGCAAAATCCCTGGGCGTGTTGGTAGGACGCGGTGGGGTGAATGGAAACGTACTAAGAATTGCGCCTCCGTTGTCAATTACCCCCGAGGAGGCTGAGAGGGGTATAGATGCCCTGGTCGGGGCGGTGAAACGAGCCACTGTAACGTTTGAGAGAAAGTAACGCGGATATTGTTTCAGGTGTTCTTGATTGACGCTGTGGAAGTTAGCCGATCAACCCGCGGGAGTATGGTTGTTTTTGGTGGCCTTGAATTATCCCGCCGGTCTGCGCTGCAAGTTTACAACTGATAACCAAGGTGGTTCTAGATGTGATAGCTTTGCGGCCAACAATATTTCTTTCCGTATCTCCGGCTGTCATGGTTAGGGGGCCCTGTGCTTTCGTCGGAGGGAGTTAGTATTTAGAGTGTCCTTTTAATATGGAGTATTTTCTGTGAGTCTAATTTTACCTATTTTGGTATTCGCGATATTTTATTTTTTTATTATCCGGCCTAAGCAAATGAAGTTGCGTGCAGCCCAAATGGAGCAGCAGCAGATAACTGATGGCGACAGGGTTGTGACCAGATCCGGCATCTACGGACGGGTTACCAGGATCTCCCAGGATCTGGCCGTGGTTGAAGTGGCACCTGGCATTGAGCTGGTGTTCGACAAGCGAAGCGTCCTGAGGGCACCTGAGTCGGTTGATTTGGACGTGCAGCTATCCGGTGACGATCTCTCTTCGAAGTTTTCAGAGGACGACTTTTCTGAGCTTCACGATCATCTCAATGCTCATTCGACCGACTCTGCTCCTCTTGACGAGGGTCCAGACAGCCGTACAACTGACAGCTCTTCGGGGATCGACGGCGCCGATACCTCAAAGAGCGACGATGAGGACCTCACCAAGCCAGGCGATGAAGGCCAGCATTAGGGTTCAAAATTGATTCCCGACGGATTTCGTATAAATCAGCTGATTTCCACCGGATTGAGGAATGCTCCTGGGAGCGGCCTAATCCATGATATGCCGGGGGATTAATCGGTTCAAAAAGTCCGAATCTTGGTGCCTAGCTCTAGCGGAGATAATTTCAGCTGGTAGAGTTATCTTTCGAAATGGGCTGGGGAAGATACGGGGTGATTCTCGGGATTACGTCAGGCCTGTGTTACTCCCATGAATAGCGTGGACAAAGTGTTACGGCATGTCGGCTCGGATATAAGAGCTGGGGATGGTCCCGTTGGGCCGACGGCCGGCAGATAGTAGAGTTTAAGAGTTTGCAAGAGGCGGGTATTCCCGGTTTGGAAATGGAATATAGACACAAATGAAGCGTTCGAACATTATTTTGGTGGTTGCGACCATTTTGATTTCCATTGGCTCGTTTATTGCTGTGTTGTTGGCCAATTATTCTCCGGTCCTGGGTTTGGATTTACAAGGTGGTGCTTCGGTGGTTTATAAGCCGGCACACACTGTGTCGCAGGCTACCCTACAGCAGACGATCTCTATCATTCGCAACCGAGTTGATGCACTGGGAATCGCCTCGCCGAATATCTCCCAACAGGGAAACAATATTGTTGTCCAGCTCCCGGGGGTGAAAGACGCCGCAAGGGCGCTTCAGGTCGTTGGCCAGACCGCGGAACTGGCGTTTAGACCCGTTCTCTGTCAGGTTCCGGCCTATACCAAGCCACCAAAGGGGTATACACCGCCCGCTTCGGCTAAGACGCTGGCGTGTCCTACGACATCGGCTAATACGTCGGCTCTTGCTTATGTTCCAAGTACCCCTGTGACCAATGCAGCGTCGGGGCAGAACGCTCTTCTTCCGATCAATAATACGACCTCGGCGCGGTATATAGTTGGCCCGACGGTGCTTACCGGTTCAGCATTAAAGAGCGCATATGCGGGTGTTGACTCAAGCGGAAACTGGATCGTTTATTTCAGCCTCACCCCCGCCGGCTCACCAAAATTCGATGCCATGGCTACAAAGTACTACCAGAAGCAGGTTGCAATCGTACTGGACGGGATCGTTGAATCTGCACCAACAATTAATGCCAAGACATTTGGCGGGCAGGGAACTATAACCGGCAGTTTTACCCAGACGGAAGCCCAGAACTTAGGTCTGGTGCTTAAATACGGCGCCTTGCCGGTCCAGCTTCAACAACAGACGGTGCAGACAGTCTCGCCCAGCCTGGGTGCATCATCGTTGAAGGCGGGCATCTTGGCTGGTTTGATAGGCCTTGCCGCAGTGATGATTTATACAGTTCTGTATTACAGACTTTTGGGAATAGTGGTACTTCTGGGTCTGGGCACTACCGCAGCTCTTCTTTGGGCCATCGTCTCCTATTTAGGCCACTCCTCCGGATTGAGTCTTGATCTTTCCGGCGTTACCGGACTTATCGTTTCGGTCGGAGTGACGGTCGATTCATATATCGTTTTCTTTGAACGGCTAAAAGATGAGGTGAGAGCTGGCAAGACAATCAGGTCTTCGGTAGACAAGGGTTTCAAGCGGGCTTTTCGGACCATCATTGCGGCAGACTCAGTTTCTTTCATTGGAGCTCTGTTGCTTTACCTTTTGAGTATCGGTCCGGTTCGGGGATTCGCTTTCTTTTTGGGTCTTTCCACCCTTTTAGATGTCATCACCGCTTTTATATTTACCAGGCCTCTGGTCATCATGCTTGGCCAATGGTCCAGAGTGACTGGACCAGGCTTTTGGGGAATGGCAAGAGGACTTGGCTCAACAAAACAGGGCGTTCCCGCGCCAGTGGGCGCAACGAGCTAGGCGGGTTGAGTTGTTAATGTGGCACGATATTGGTTTGGAGAAGTCGAGCAATGAATCAGAGGTTTAGTCTACAGAGAGGATTCGGACGCGTCTTTAGAGGCGAGACCGATATCAATTTCATCGGTCATGCCAGACGATGGTTCACCATCTCCGGAGTCGTGATCCTTTTGGGGTTGGCCTCACTTTTGATCAGGGGGCTTAACTTCGGAATTGATTTCAAAGGCGGAGTTTCCTGGGAGGTGCCCTCAGCCTCTTTGAGTGTTGGCCAGGCCAGGGCCGCTATTTCCCCATTCGGTCTTTCATCGGCTACCGTTGTCACCCTGGGTGGCGGAGGTGGTAGGACAGTCCAGGTTCAGGCGGATTTGAACACCTTATCCCAGACCGCCAAGACTGCAAAGGAGCAGGCGGTTTCTGACGCGCTTGCCAAGGCGGCTCACGTGAGCTCCAACCAGGTTTCCCTAACCGATGTCGGACCCACCTGGGGCGGCGAGATCACCTCCAAGGCGATCAGAGCTTTGATATTTTTCTTTCTTGCAATAGCGGTCTATATTTCTTTGCGGTTTGAACCCAAAATGGCAATTGCCGCTCTTTTGGCTGTGGTGCACGACATACTTGTCACCATCGGAATTTACTCACTTTCCGGATTCCAGGTTACTCCATCGACCGTGATTGCGGTTTTGACGATATTGGGCTATTCACTATATGACACTATTGTTGTTTTTGACCGGGTGAAGGAAAATATAACCAACATGGTCCATGTTGGACGCCGAACCTATTCTGATGGAGTAAATGACTCTGTCAATCAGGTTTTGGCGAGGTCTATCAATACCTCAACTGTGGCGATTATCCCGATTCTCTCGGTTTTGGTGGTAGGCGCTTATATTCTCGGTGCAACGACACTTAAAGATTTCGGATTGGCGTTGTTCATCGGATTAACGACGGGTGCTTACTCCTCAATTTTCATCGCCTCGCCAATTCTCGCCTGGATCAAGGAGAGGGAACCGCGTTACAAGGTTCTCCGCCAGAATATAGGTAGCGCTCAGGCAAAGGCGTCGAGAAATTCGAAATTTCCCAATGTGACAGCTAAGGCGGCCACCACTGCTGAATCAATTGAAAGCAAGGTAGCTCCGGAGTTGACGCCAGTGGCAAGTGGATCGAAGTCGAGACTGGTGAACGTTGATTCATTACACGGTTCCAACCGGCCCTCATCTAGGAACAAGTCAAAGGGCCGCCGCAGATAGCTTCAGTGTCGCGATTTGTCGCGATGGAGCTCTGGGATGATCTCTGGTAGTACAATCTAGGTATGGGAAATGTCGCAGTTTCCGGTCAGGTCGATATTGACATCTCTGGTCTAGAGTATCTGCAAAGTATATACCTGGCTCGGCACCCTGGTCATACGGCCGAGTTGATTGAGAAGGCTTGGCACGGTGCCGTAGCAGCTCACGTCGGTCAAATCAGGGCCTCCGGCGAGCCGTACTTCGTGCATCCTTACGGCGTCGCACGTATCGTGGCGTCTTTAGGTGTGGATGAAATAACGATCGCTGCCGCGTTGCTTCATGATTCAGTGGAGGATACAAACGTTAGCATTGACGAGCTCTCGGCCCTCTATGATCCTGTGGTCGCGACAATTGTTGACGGTGTGACCAAACTTGACCGTCTTAGTTTTGAATCAAAAGAGGCTCAGCAAGCGGCATCAATGCGAAAAATGCTGCTGGCGATGGCCAAGGACCCGCGGGTGCTTGTCATAAAGCTTGCCGATCGTCTTCACAATATGAAGACCATTGGTGCGCTTCCCGAGTGGAAACAGCGCAGAACTGCTCAGGAGACCCTCGATATTTATGCTCCACTCGCTCACCGTCTAGGAATTCAGGAGATCCGGTGGCAGCTCGAGGACTTGGCATTTGCCACGCTGCATCCCAGAAGATATGCCGAAATCGACCGGATGGTCACTTCGCGTAACCCCGAACGGGGGCAATATCTCGACATAGTTCTAAAGGCCGCAAAGGACCGCCTTGATGAGGTTGGTATCAAGGCGGAGGTTTCTGGAAGGCCGAAGCATCTCTGGTCGATCTACGAGAAAATGGTAGTCAAAGCTAAAGAGTTCGATGATATTTACGACATAATAGGTATGCGCGTCATTACCGAGACTGAGAAAGACTGTTGGGCAGCCCTTGGAGTGGTTCACTCAGTCTGGTCGCCAGTCCCAGGCAGATTCAAGGACTATATAAATTCCCCTAAGTTTAACCTGTATCAGTCGCTGCATACAACGGTGGTGTCCCATGGTGGGAATCCGCTCGAGATCCAGATACGGACTCAGGATATGCATCGTAGGGCTGAATTCGGTGTCGCAGCCCACTGGGGTTATAAAGAAGGTTCTTCAAAGGACGAGATTGTCTGGTTGAATCGGATCGTCGATTGGCAGAAGGAGACCCCAGATCCAGCTGAATTTCTCGAGTCGCTTAGACTTGATTTGGAGATGGACGAAGTCTATGTGTTTTCCCCAAAAGGAAAGGTGATTACCCTTCCGTTTGGGGCGACTCCGGTTGATTTCGCCTATTCTATTCACACCGAGGTTGGTCACAGATGCATCGGTGCCAAGGTCAACCAACGGCTGGTGCCGCTCGACTCCAAACTTAAGAGTGGCGATACGGTGGAGATCTTTACTTCAAAGGTTCAGAACGCCGGTCCTTCGAGGGATTGGTTGAAGCTCGTGGTCACACCGAGGGCCAGAAACAAGATTCGTCAATGGTTTTCGAGAGAACGCCGCGAGGATGCCATTGAGTCAGGCAAGGACGAGCTTACCAAGTCGATGCGTAAGGAGAATCTTCCGGTACAGAAGCTGTCAGCCTCCGAGCCTATTGCGCATATATCTGAGGCACTTGGATACTCGGATTTGGATTCGCTTTACGCAGCCATAGGCCAGGGTCATGTCAGTGCCAAGGCCGTCGCACAAAGATTGATGCGTGACTTGAAGGGCGGCGACGGCGAGGAGCAGCTTCCCTCCACTGTGAGCACCTCTCGTACATTCCACAGAAAGCGTAAAGGAGCCGGAGTCTATGTCGAGGGCCTAGATGACGTGATGATAAGGCTTTCGAAGTGTTGCTCACCGGTTCCCGGGGATGACATCACTGGGTTTGTCACCAGAGGGCGTGGTGTTTCAATACACCGGACCGATTGCAGTAATGCCGTCGCTTTAGCGAATTCAAATGAGGATCGGCTGATTGAAGTGGAGTGGGATAGAGACACCACTGGTATTTTTGCGGCAACCGTTGAGATCAAGGCTCTAGACAGGTCGCATTTGCTGGCTGATGTGACTCGCGTCCTTTCCGAGCATCATTTGAATATACTTTCCAGCTCGTCACAAGCCGGGGCAGACAGGGTATCGCGAATGCGTTTTGAGTTTGAGTTGGCTGACCCCAGCCATTTGGAGTCGGTTCTTGCCTCGATAAAACGGCTTGACTCCGTTTTTGACGCCTACCGGGTACTTCCTGCAAAGAGCAGGTAGTCCAGCACGTACCGCTTATAGGTTGCCGCGGAAATAATGTCGGTTGATTTGTTCGAAAGATGCCGAATTGGCTTTAGGCTCAATTCGGGATTACGGCAATTGGTTAGTCATCATGTATGAAAAGTTTGACTGTGGGAGTTTTTATGGAATCGAAGCCCGTTATGAATGGATCTTCGGGAATCGAAGCCAGAGGTCTGCGCAATCGATATATAGGGGGACTCTCCGGCGGCGAGGTGGGAGAACGGGTTACCGTTTGCGGCTGGGTTGCCCGTGTCAGGGAGCATGGCGAACACCTGGTTTTCGTCGATGTTCGTGATTACAGCGGGATTGTTCAGGTAGTTGCACACTCAACTCTTGATCTGAGATCAGAATATGTGGTGCAGGTCGATGGTCTTGTTTCCATGCGGCCTCCGGGAACGGAGAACCCAGGTCTGGCGACCGGCAATATAGAACTTACTGAAACTGTCATAGAAGTTCTTTCTTCTGCTGATCCCCCTCCATTTTCGTTACTGGACAGAGTTGACGTGGATGAGGCAACCAGACTGAGATTCCGTTATATCGACCTTCGAAGAGATCGAATGCAGCACAATCTCAGAGCACGGGCCCGGATAAATTCAGCCATCAGATCATCAATGGAGCGTCAGGGATTCACCGAGATAGAGACCCCTCTTCTGTGGACGCCGACCCCAGAGGGTGCCAGGGAATTTGTTGTGCCATCCCGACTGCATCAAGGTTCGACTTATGTTCTTCCCCAATCTCCCCAGATTGCCAAGCAGTTACTTATGGTTGCGGGATTCGACCGTTACTATCAAATCGCGCGCTGCCTAAGGGATGAGGATCTAAGAGCTGACAGGCAGTTTGAATTTACCCAGCTCGACCTGGAGGCGTCCTTTGTCACACAACGGGACATTATGGACTTTATCTCTGATGCGGTGGTATCAGCGGCAGAGGCCGCTGATATACACGTAAACAGTGAGATAGGAGAGATTTCCTGGAAAGATGCTATGGACCGCTTCGGAAGTGATAAGCCTGACATGCGGTTTGGCAATGAATTGATTGACGTGACATCGGTCTTTGCACGTACTGAAGTCCGTGCATTGAGTTCTCCATGCCTTAAGGCCCTCGTTGCTCCAAATCCGGTAAGTTTGTCGAGGTCGAAATTGGATGATCTGGTGGACAGGGCCAAGTTGCTCGGTGCCAAGGGACTTTTGTGGTTAAGAGTTGTGGCTTCAGACAATGGGTTACTGCTAGAATCACCGGTGTCCAAGTTCTTGACCGAGCAGGAAACAAGCGATCTCATCGCAGCCGCACAGGTTGCCGATGGAGACATCATCCTGATCGTCGGTGACATCTGGGAGAAGGCTTGCCAGGTCTTAGGGCAGGTAAGGCTGGATCTCGGTAAGAGCCAGGCTCATCCCGATGAATACAAATTTACCTGGGTGGTCGATTTTCCGCTTTTTGAAGGTATCGACCAAGACGGCAGGCTCATCTCAGCTCATCATCCTTTCACGATGCCAAATCAGGAGGATTTTCCAAGGCTTGAGAGCGATCCGCTTTCGGTAAGATCCCAATCATATGATCTGGTCTTGAATGGTTGGGAACTTGGCTCGGGAAGCATCAGAATTCATCGGGGTGCTATACAATCCAAGATTTTCTCACTTCTTGGCATAAGTGAGGAAGAGGCTCATAACCGGTTCGGTTTTCTTTTGGAGGCGTTCAAATTTGGTGCGCCTCCACACGGTGGATTTGCCTTCGGAATCGACCGTTTAGCTGCCTTGCTGGTCGGCGAGGAGAACATCAGAGAAGTCATTGCCTTCCCCAAGACCCAGTCTGGATCCGATCTCATGACCGGTGCGCCAAAGGAGATTGACAGAAAAGTTTGGGACCTTTTGGGTCTGGCAGTAAAGGATTCCAAGAAGGATTTATCGTAACGCCACCTTAATCCGTAGAGGGAGGGGCATGTCTTTCAAATCGAGCGGTTCGATATTTGGTGAGCCCGCCAATCGTACTGACCAGCCATTGGCTGCACGATTGCGTCCCAGGACGATGGCAGAAATCGTTGGGCACATACAATACCTGGGTTCGGACGGGCTTATTGGGGCAATGGCGGAATCCAGGAAATTGAGTTCTGTGCTGCTTTGCGGACCTCCGGGCGTCGGAAAGACAACCATAGCCCGAGTAGTTGCAGCTGAGGCAGGTTACAGATTCGTTCCATTGGTTGCGACTTCTATCGGCGTGAAAGAGATCAAAGAGGCGTCTTTGGATGCTGACCGGGCTTTGCAGATCCAGGGTGTTAATACCGTTGTGTTTATTGATGAGATACACCGGCTCACCAAAGTTCAAAGTGACGCACTGCTGTTTCCCGCAGAGGAGGGCACATTCGTTCTCTTTGGTGCGACTACTGAAAATCCCTGGATGGAGGTTAGCCCCGCCCTATTGTCGCGGTTATTAGTCATCGAACTGGTACCAGTGGGATTCAATGAGGTGATTGAGATTTTGGAACGGGCCATGGCTCTGACCGGTTCGTCTTTGGCCGCCGGCTGTTCCGATCTCATCTATGGCTTATGCGGGGGTGATCTTAGGAGCGTGATCAACACCTTCGAGGGGGCATTCGCGATTGCATCGCAGAGGAGCCGGCAAGGTCGCGTTGAGATCAGGGAGGAGGACATCCGCTCGGTGAGAAAGACCATCTCTGGCGGACTCTCCGTCTCTGAACACTACGAAATGACCTCAGCTCTGATCAAATCGATGCGCGCCTCGGATGTGAATGCCGCTTTGTACTGGGTTGCGCGTCTGTTGGTCAGCGGTGAGGATCCCCGGTTCATTGCCAGACGGCTACTAATCTTTGCCTCGGAGGATGTAGGTTTGGCTGATTCAGAGGCGCTCGCTGTCGCCCATGCGACGATACACGCCACTGAGAGGATTGGTATGCCGGAAGTTCGGATTAATTTAGGACACTGCGTATCGTACCTGTCGCTAGCTCTGAAATCAAAAGCAAGTTACCAGGCCATTGACAAAGCAATGCAGGTGGCCCAGAGAACGATGGGCTGGTCCGTTCCGCAGCATTTGCGTGGCGTCATTGGCGAAATAGAGATCGCTAGGGGAAAGAGCCACGGAGTGGATGGTGATAAAAGCCGTTTCCCAAGGGGATTGGACGAAATAGAGTTTCTAAAGTTCGACGGAACAAAGTAGTGGAGATTTTAAGGAGAGTGGTTGTTCGTGGCATTTTCGCAAGTTATTGATCTGGTGGTAACTGTGCTGCTGCTGGTGGCACTG